>NZ_KB235896.1:5227355-5527355 GCF_000332135.1 Anabaena sp. PCC 7108 | reverse complement strand
TATATTCTTTTGGGTAAAAATTGACAATGCCAATCAAAATGCTGTTTTTCTGGTTAAAAAGGTTGTCAACATTTCTGGTATTCGGGTGATTCAGTTCAGCTTTGTGGTTCTGGATTAATCAGCATATTTAAGGCATGACGGGCGGCTAATTCGGCTTTTTGGGAGGTAACTTTCTGGTAACGTAATGTGGTTTGAATGCTTTCATGTCCCATGAGTGAGCGTAATTCTTCTATGCTGATTAATCCAACTCGTTCTGTAGCATAAGTATGGCGTAAATCATGGATGCGTACACCATTTAATTCGGGATTTGTGCTGGTAATTTCTCGCCAATAATCATGCAAGGTATGATAGCTAATTCTACTGACTTTGAGGGTAACTGGATGTTGTGCTGTGAACAGTGCGTTGATGTTTTGATGTCGTGTGTGTTGGAAATATTTATTTAGTGATTGGGCAGCATCATCGCTATAAAAGCACCATCGTTGTTTGTTGCCTTTTCCCAATACCTGAAATTTCTGATTTTTGATATCTAGGTCTGATATATTCAGGGCTAAAAGCTCTCCTATTCTGCATCCTGTGCGATGCAATAGATGAATTATTGCTGACAGTCGCAGGTCATTTTTTGTTACTTGGTAGAGGATATTTAGCTGGTCTGATGTTAGATATCTTATGGGAGTATCGCTTTTATGTTCGCCTTTTTCTCGTTGTGGGAGACGCTATTTTAATCCCTGAATTGGGTTGATTTTTATATACTCTTGTTGGACGGCGAAGTTAAATAGACTTTGCAGTATTGCTTGATGCTTGTGGTGGGTTGTGTATTTTAAATGGGAAAGGCTATCTAGATACTCTATTAATGTTTGCTTACTGATAATTTCGATTGGCCAACTTCCATACTCTGCTAGGAAGTTTAAGAGGGTTAGTTCATAGGTTTTTATGGTACTGGGTGCTAGTCCAGTCCGTTCTAAAAATTTGACGGCAACGGTGGCTAATGTGACAGCTTGCTTCACGGAAATTTGTGTGTTTTTAGCAAGGTTATTTATTCCTGAATTATATATCTTTTAGGGAGAAATATTGGCAGCGTTTTATGGATACTTTTAAAATTCCCAAACCAGGAGAATCTCTGTCCGACTATGTTTTGCGGATGAGAAAGGAACTCAATTTAACTCAGTTTGAGGTGGCGAATGCGGCTGGTGTTCATTCTCGTTCTGTGGGGAAAATTGAACGGGGATTGACAAGGAAACTCAGCCATAAAACTCTTGGCGGACTTGCTTTAGCTTTGTCTGTGCCTGTTGAGTATTTGCAAGCTGTTGTCAGGGGGGAAGCTTCCCAGGCAATGGCAGCAATTAAGTTTTGCCCCCAATGTTGGAATCCTGGTGGTGCTGTGGATTCAATGTGGGGGAATGTTCGGGCTAGGTTTTGTTATCTATGCGGTACGCAATTACGGTCTAGTTGTACTAATTGTGGTGAGTTGGTGGTGTCGTTGAGGTATAAGTTTTGTCCTCTGTGTGGAAAACCTTATAAGGATGGGGGTGGAAATTGATGAAAGCTAGACACAGTAAGCGTTTCCAGACTATCTTGCAGGTTTTTACACGTATCTCGGCTCAATACCTAATAGGTACATTATTCAAAGGGGTTATCGTCATCAAATTTGGCCTTGCCACGAGTGGCATAAACTAGCTGGAGGCACTCTTGTAAATCATCACCTTCCCATTTACCAATCGTTTTCAAGTGTTCTAGGATGTAGCTGGCTGTGGAATTTACTCTTGTGTGAGTAGGTTCTTCAGCTACTTCTACTTTGGGCTGTGTTTGGGTTTCCTTGGCTTTGAGAAAGCGTAAAAAGTCTAGGGTTTCAGCCAGAATGCTGTCTGGAGTGGATTCAATTTCTTGGAGAAGTAGTTCTTTGAGCATCATTCTTCATCTCTCCTCTACGTGATAGAACATTCTTGAATAGCTGCATCAATCTTCATTATGGCAATAGTTTCTTTGAGGGCTACCAAAATAGGCTATATCTAGTGATAATTTATTAGCCGCAGGTTGACCCACATTCCATACTTGCGCTTTGCCAATTTCTTCATAAGCTTTTTTAAGAAAACTATGCAAACGCTGCTGACCCAAAACACCCAACTCAGCAGTTAAGAAAGCTTGAGAAAAGTTGATCCGCGTTGCATCAAGTAAATCCCGCTCTCGATAACTAAACTTAGGAAAGTTAATTATAGGTACTTTTTGAACTTGAATTAACTCTTGTAAATCCTCTCGTTCATCTACGTGTTTCCAATCATCGCATAAACCAAAATTGCGAACAAAGACGTGCTTAATCTTGCCTTCAAAGTGGTTTAAAGATTGAATCAATAACTGAACGCTATCATATCCACCGTTACCAACAAACCACTTGCAGATATCAACTTTATGCTTAGTTCCCATTTCTAGTATTTGATTCCGCTCAATCCAATCATTCACTGCTCTAGTTACGTGAGCAGGCAAATTGACAATCACAGGAGTTGTCAGTGCTAAATTAAAAATTGCATCAGCAGCATAAACTTTACGTTCTGATTCACTAAAAATTGCAGTTTGGATATTTTCTGGGTAAAATACACCCACATCTGGGTTACTTGGGTCAGCTTCTACCAGCACGTATGGCAGTTGTTTATCAAGGCAATATTGTACCATGACTCGTGCAAATAATGACTTACCTACTCCACCTTTTTCACCATCAATAAAGTGAATTGTTGCCATTTTTCTAATTCCTTCTTGTTAAATACTAATTAGTAATTTACGGATTATGTGAATTAAATACTGAAACTATTGTCATATCAAGTTCGGTAAATCACTCTCTTTCAAAGATGAAACAGGGTCAAAGTTTAATGTGAGGTAAGCCATAACTTGGAGAGTTGTCAGTTGAGCATACACTCACTTTAATTGCTGGTTTCAGTAGTTACCATCGTCCAATTGGCTATTAAAGGGTTGTCCAATTGGCTAATTTCTCGGCTTTGATGTCAAGGGCAAGATTTATTTAAATGCTGTTTTCTGCGCTGCTTCACCAGTCCACAGGCTAACAAGACTAATCTAGCGGCCACATAACTTAAGTTCACAGCAATATCACAGTTTCAGCAGATTGGTCTGACGCATGACGAGGGCGAAGATGCAAGGTGATTTCCGTATCAAGTCGCTTAAGGAAAATGAGGAGTTTTCCTTCACTGAACCGTTGAAACTCTCCTTTCATCAAATGAGATACGAATGGCTGGGGAATGCCAAGAAGTTCACTAATTTCTCGCTGTTTGAGGTGGCGTTGTTTCAAAAGGCGCAGTACCTGAATCCCTATCTTGCCCCGCGTAAAAAGTTCCGAAGCATTTGTCAAACCGAGGTCGGCGAATACGTTGCCACTGCTTTCTTCAAAAATGGGTTCCTGTGTCATTGTTGTTTCTCCCTTGCTACTGCATCCTTATAGCGAAGTCACAAGTCACACTAAGTCATATAATTAATACACTATTTCATCAATTTTTATTTCTAATTCTGTGGTGTCTATTTCCTGGTTTGGGGTTTAATTTGAAGATAAACTATCTAAAAACTGACTAGGTGTAACAATCAAGATATCTCGAAAAGGATGCAGTTCTAACAAGTCTTTATCTCCTGTGATAATATGAGTGGCATTTCCAGAAATGGCTAATTCTAAGAATTTATTATCTTTAGGATCTCGACAAATATCTATTGTTTCATTAATTGTGATTAATTCTGTTTCTCTGGCTAAACTGGCTAAGAAGTCTTCACGAATTTCTTTCGATAGATAGCGGTCAAATTTTTGACGACTGAGTACATCAATTAATTCTGATAAAATTTCTGCTGAAATTAAGATTAATCCGTTTTGTTTGGCTTCTCTAAAAGCTTGCATTGTCGTAGATTTAGAGAAGATTAATGCACTGACAATTACATTTGTATCAATTACGAAACGGTTAGTTTTCATCATTGAGAATTGATTCTAAAATCTCTGGGGTGATTCCGTTAGCAATGGCTTGTTGACTCGCTTCTTCCATGATATCTAAGAGTGGTTTTTGACTGACTGCTTTTTGCAGCATTATGTTGAGAAATATTTGGATTTTTTGCTGTTTTTCTGGTTCTGCTTCTCGGTACGCTTTGGCAATTTCTGGCTCAACTTGAATGGTAATGTTTTCCATGATAAATTACAAGTTAATTAGTCTATGTTTATTATAGCAATTGCCAGTTATTTCTGTTTTACACTATCCTGAATTATTCTAATCTCTTCCTCTGTTAACCCATACAATTTATACACTATTTCATCAATTTCTCGTCGCGTGACCACTTTTGACCCAAACTAAAATTTAAGCAATTATACTTATTAATTTGTATTTTGAAAACTACTTTTGTAGTAGAAAACGAGTGCAATATTGTGATTCAGCGATACTGCTCATAACTCCAGTTCAGACTCCCGTTTACGCTCACGTTGTCGTTGTTGCTTTTGTCGTTGTTGATACTCTCGTTCCCTCTGTTGCCACCGCAGCAATGCCAACAATTCCTCATGCCAATTCTGCGCTTGTGGTTTAACTCTAGTAGCTTGGGGCAATAATTCACCTACAGCACCAGCCATCTCATCTCCAGCAGCATTGTTATCATAAGCACAAACAACTTCAGGGATATCTGGCAATAACTCCATAGGTAAACCCCTGGGACTATCTACAGTCATGTACATTGTTCTTTCTTGTGGTACTCCTCCTGGTACTCCTCGCTGTCTTTCAACCTCTAACATCGCAAAAGACAGCACGTCAATGGGTGACTTCAACAACACCACTTTTTGGATTTCATCAGTAGGTTGCCCTCCCCACTGGAGATAAAACCAACCCTGATTACGTTTTGTCCCAGTGGCATATCCTGTAAAACCAGTAGCATCTCCTGTAAAAGTATTGTCTTCTTCTAAAGTATTATCTTCTGCTCTTGTCCCCTGCAAAAATGCACCTTTAGTTTCACCATTGAGGTTTTTCAACAAAAACACAGCATTTTGTTGAGCATCAGCATAAACCCAGCCCCGTTGATATAATTCTTGCACTAAATCTTGAGGCAATCTCCGTTTCTTAGTTAAATAGTTGTGTACTAAATGCCAGTTCGATTCATCCGGTACTGGTGGGACAAACTGTGGTGCAGCCTCATCTTTGAGGATATCTTGCGCTTGTTGCCTAGTATAGTGAGTGACAGACCTCTGCATCCCATCTTCACCAAATCTATCATTCAACCAGATGCAAGCCTCTTTAAAATTGCACCCATTAACCTGCTTTACCAACGCCACAGCACCAGTACCAGTAATAGCACCAGGACTAGCACTAGTTTTTTGGGAGTTGGCTGCAACATTACCTATTTTCTGAGATTTGGCAGTACCAGTTTTCTGAGATTTGGCAGTACCATTACCTGTTGTTTGTGTGTTGGGTGCATCCAACCTATTCTGAGTATCGGGTGCAAGGTGACTCCAGTGAGAGCCATTTATATAGATAATGTGTTCACCCCCTTTCCAGCAGCGATAGCTGCTATTGTCTTGGTCTAATCCCAAATGCCAAGCCACATCTTCCAGGGGCAAATCACTTAATTGTTCAACCTGCTTTTGCAACTGTGAGTTTTCCGCTTCCAGTTCCTGAATCCTTTGTCGCAGAGATTCATTTTCCTTCACCAACCTTTTAGCAGTGCGCTCCATAGAACTCTTACTCTGCAATGCCCTATCTCGATCTGCAGCCTTAGCCCGCATCTGTGCAATAGTCAGGTCAGAGTTAAGGTCTTTTCCTTCCTCAACTATGCGATAAAAATCCTTAATATCCTGATGTTTAGCCAAACTACCTTGAATACCACGCTCTAACCCCAGGTGCTGCACAGATGCAAAATAGCTTTCTTGGAAATCTCGCATCTTCTGCCGACCATCAAAAAAATGATTGCACCGCAGTTGCCCCTTTTCATCTAGTGGCACAAAATAAGCATGAATGTGGGGTGTCACTTCATCCAAGTGCAATTCAGCCCTGACAATGCGATTGCCTACGGCACTGCTCTTCCCACTCAGATGCGCTCCGCTTGCTTGGGTGCTGGACTGGTTGCGCTCTCTTCAGTTGGGGGTGCTGATGTTTGGTCACAGAAACACGACCGCACTTTACTTTGAGCGGGGACAACTGAAGCTGGGAGATAGTCCATTGTTGGGGTTTGCAGATATGCTGGACCAGGTGGTGGAAATGACTAGTGGACTAGACCGGGAGCGTTTGGCACAGGCGATATTTGCAGCCCGTTACGCTGCACTTGATAAAGTATATAACCCCAATTATCCCCAAACCCGTCACCAGTAGTATCTAAAATGCGGATATTATCACCCCAAAGAATTTAGGCAACAACCTGTTGCACAAATTCAATCAACCTTATCAATACTTTTATTCGGTTGGGCTGTTGCTTAACCCAACCTACATCTATTAATCTGATTCTGGTAAATTAGAATTAACAAGCTGTGCAAATTCTTCTAAAGAACTAATGCTAATTGTTGATATTAGAAGTTGTTTTAAAATATTTACATCCTGAATTTTTCCAATATCTTCTGTCAGATTTTCGGGTAACTTACCAAAACGACTAACCAGTAAATCAAAAATATCTTGTTTTCGAGTTTCTTTTATAGTCCTGTTTTCGATGTTAGTTAACAGTGGCATTTTTCGTTCCTCCTGATAATGAGCTAATTTTTCTTCAAAACTTAATTGCAAGTTTTCAGATAAAGCCATCATTAAATCAATGACCTTATACAAATCAACAATTTCTTTACGGTTATAACCTCTTTCATAAAGTAATCTAGCTAAGTTCCATTTCCACTGTTCCCTAGCTGACAAATTGCTGTTAGTGGCTTTAGTCCTTAAATGTGCCATTACCACTATAGCAAAAATATTATTACTTTGCTCTAACTCCTCCCATTGATAATCTAGAAGCTTGACGATAGAAAAATTAAAGATTAATTGACTACTTCCTAAACCATACTGGTAAGAACTAGGTCGCCAACTTTTAGTTTCATCCCCTAGTATGGCTAAACTAATCACGGTTTTTTGATATAAATCAAAAGCTCGATAGTTGTAGATAAACATTCTTTGGGAAAATTCTTTATCATATTGACTTTGTACTTCTACATGAATTAATATCCAAACCTCTTGATTATCTAATAACCACACTTGAAATAATTTATCAGCGTGGCGGGTTTTACTGTCCGCAGATGCAGTAATCTGTTCTAATTCTTTATCTAGAGAAATGGGGGGTTTAGTCCAATCTATTTGTTGATAGATTTCTGGATAAAAGAAGGCAAGAAATGAATCAAAATAATCTCCTATTGCTTCTTTCCAGGTTTCATCATAGTTAGCTGTAATTTCAGTCATTGTGATTAAAATAGTGTCAATAATTTTCTAGTATTTGTGCAAGATGTGGCTAAAAACCTCATTCTTACGTAAAGGTAATTCATGTAGCTTGCTTCCCGAAGGGTATTACCGCTACTTTCGTTCTGTTTTGCTCCCGTAGAGATCAAGTTAACAATCCATCGGTAAAACCGATTCACTCAGCCAATCATAAATTTGTGGCATCAACTGTTCGAGCGATAGCGAAGCGCTCCGTAGGAATCGCAAATCATCAGCAGCAATGTCCTCCAGCAACAACACAGCCCCCCATCTTCTATCCTCACTCCAGGAACGAAGCACCGACTTTATCGCCTCCACCCCCTTTTTAAAACTAGTCCTCAGTAACTCAACACAATTAATCAAGGGAGTTTCATCACCATCATCCGGGTGAAACTGCCTAAAATCGACTCTATCAGCACCATTAGCTAAAGAAAGGTCATTACCATCTCTAGAACAAGCTGCAAAATCAACTCCATCAGCCGTAATATTCACCCCCTCCCCTAGAGGATTCCCTATACCATTAAGGGGGGGAGTGGATACCGGGTCAGGTGGCGGCGCAACCCCATGCCTAGACTGCATTCTAGCCTGATAACGCCGTTGTTCTTCCTGACTTTGCCTTGCTCTTTCCTGCTTCTGGTTACGCTTATGCTCTCGGTACTCTATGACCTTCAGCGCAAAATCCAACTCCACCTGTCCAAGCGAGAAAACTTTCACCTGTTTACCACGTGGACCCACCTTGCGGTCATCCAACTTTAATCCCAGTTGGTCTAACAAAGTCCCCAACAACCAGATTGGTTTACAGTCAGCAGGAACCGTAAAGCCCAAAATTGCTTTAATATACACCCCGTATTCTTTAGCAATCGCCACCATCCTCAATAAATCAGGATCACGAGCAGTAACTTCCTCTCCTGCTATCAACCGTTTTAAAATGTCATGCAGTCCTAAATTAAACCGTGCTAACCATTTAGCTGAATAATTACCCCAGTCCATACACAAAGGCAGATGTTCTCGCTCTTGGCGGTCTTTTTCTGCCACAATTGTTGGTGGGGCTGGGTATTGTCTATTGCTATTAGTGTCAAAAATTGTTCCATCTGGTTCTTTGAGGATGGCCTCAAATGCGGAAATCGCTCGACTTAATTTACCACCAGCATCTTTTTCTACTAATGATATTCGTTGATGTCTACTCCTGTACCGAGACTGGGGGAGGTTAACAGGGCATCAACATCTTTGACGGCGTTGGTAATATCTTTGATGAAGGCAACGTTTTCTTCGCTACCTGAGTTGTCTGAGTGAATAGACCATAATCTCAGTTTGGGTGTGGTGTTTATGTGAGCGTTAGCGTTCGATTGAGCGTTCATGCCGCAGTCTGAATGGTGTCGGGTGTTGGGTGTGGGGGAATGATTTGATGATGTGGAATTTACTTGTGATATTTGATAATTGCCATTTTTATCTGTTGCAGATGATGTGGAATTTACCTGAGATGAAGCTGGAGAATTTTCATTTTTATCTGTTGCAGATGATGTGGAATTTACCTGAGATGAAGCTGGAGAATTGCCATCTTTATCTGTTGCAGATTCATCTTTAACTATCTCAGATTCAACTGATGTTGAGTTTAAAGGTGATATTTGAAAACTATCATCTTTAAATGTTTGAGATGATGTGGAATTTACCTGTGATAAATCTGGAAAATTGCCATTGTTAGCTGTCTCAAATGATGTTGGGTTTACCTGCGATAAAGCTGTAGAATTGCTATTGTTAACTGTCTCAGATGATGTTGAATTTACCTGCGATAAAGCTTGAGAATTGTCATCTTTAACTGTTTCAAATGATGCTGAATTTATCAAGGATATTTGAGAATTGCCATTGTTAATTGCCTCAGATGATGTTGGGTTTACCTGTGAGAAAGTTTGAGAATTGCCATTGTTAATTGCCTCAGATGATGTTGAATTTACCTGCGATAAAGCTTGAGAATTGTCATCTTTAACTGTTTCAAATGAGGTGGAATTTATCGGGGATATTTGAGAATTGCCATTGTTAATTGCCTCAGATGATGCTGAATTTATCAAGGATATTTGAGAATTGCCATTGTTAATTGCCTCAGATGATGTTGGGTTTACCTGTGAGAAAGTTTGAGAATCGCCATCTTTAACTGTTTCAGATGATGTTGAATTTACCTGCGATAAAGCTTGAGAATCGCCATCTTTAACTGTTTCAGATGATGTTGAATTTACCTGCGATAAAGCTTGAGAATTGTCATCTTTAACTGTTTCAGATGATGTTAAATTTATCGGGGATAAAGTTCGAGAAGCACCATCTTTAACTACCGCAGAGGTATCCAGTCCCCCTGCTCCCTGCTCCCTGCTCCCTGCCTCTTCTACTCGTACTTTCATAGTGAGGGATTGTTCCAGTTTCTTGATGAAACGCTTGGAATCAGAAGCTACCATGATTTTCTGTTTGTTCATCAGTGCGGCAGAAATCTGAGCAACTATGGCTGAGGAATTCTTACCTTCATACCAATAGATTAAGCGATCGCCATTTCTCCAATCGTTTTTGAGAATAAATGGTTTTTCCCCTAATGGACGCATGGCTCGGAAGAAGTCTACTGTGATATCGTCCATGTGGGCATCAGCGATGACTACTAGCGGTGCGTTATAAACGATATATTCCAGTACTTCTAATATTTGCGCTCGATATTCTTTACAGGTTTTACTGTGCAGTAGGTGAGTTAAGTATTGGCAAGCTTCATCAATAAATACGCATCCGTAGTTAAGCATTTGGGTGTTCAACTTGTGTAAGCTGTCAATTGTGATGCTGAGGGCTTGTGCTTTGGCTAAACCTGCATAACTTAAATCAGAGTACATATCTGTTTTAAGACGGGTCGCTAAGTTTTTCAGCAGGTTAACCCGATGTCCGGTGTTGAGGAATTTGACATCAGGATTTGCTTCCCGCCATTGAGCCATGCGTCCGGTTTTGTTAGTCCCCATGTCGCTGGACAATACTACCAGTCCAGAAGAGGGAAGTTTTTCAGCTGATGACAGGTATTTGACGTTGACACGAATATCTGGTTTGTATTTACTACTTAGTCCCCTATGCCTAGTGTGGAATGAGCGTTGATATTGTTTTAGACTTATCGCATCATCAATGATAGTGGTTAGTAAAGCATTTATTTTATTAATTGAAACTGGTACATCCTGATTGATTGCTTGATGATGTTCTACTACTTGACTATTCTCTGTTGATTGATTATTTTGCCATGCTGAGTTTTGGCTAAGTTGCTGATGATGTTCTACTACTTGACCATTGTCTATTAATTGATTGTTTTTAAGTAATGAAACCTGATTAATTACTTCATGATATTCTGTAACTTGACTTTTAAAGTTTAGTTGTTGAACCGATGAGATTGGCTCTACTGTTTTATGACATTCTATGATTTGACTGTTATTGGTTAAGTCATTGCTTTGAAGTGGTGTAATCGGATTAATTACCTGATGACAATTTATGACTTGACCGTGATTGATTAATTGATTGTTTTCAACTGGTGCAGTTTGATTAATTGTTTGATTGCGGGTATTAGTTTGATTCTGCTCAATGAATTGACTGTATTTAACTGTTTGTCCACTTTCGATTAATTTACTGCGTTCGACAATAAAATCATCTACACCTTTTTCAGGACCAGGGAGCAGTGCGACTTCACAGGTACAACCTACAGCTTCAATGGTTTTGCCTGTACGCAAGGTGGCTTGAAAGATTGACCAACGGGTTTTGGGTTTGGTTTCGTAGTCAAAAAGGATGATAAATTTGCGCCCTGGTTGGGTAAGGGGCATGATGTCTGGGTGTAGGCGTTCGTCAAAGTCTTTTTTGCCAATGCGTCCGTTCCAGATGCCTGGGAGTGCGATCGCTACAAATCCCTGACTTAATAAACTAGCTGCTTTTTTCTCGCCTTCACACAGAATAATCGGGATTTCTGGGTGCAGCACAACCCACGCCCAAAATGAGAGTTGAGTTTCGATTATATCTATTTGTTGTTTGTTCTTGCTTAATAGCAGCACGACCCATTCCCCAAATGAGAGGAGAGTTTTTGCTATATCTGTTTTGTGCTGGCTTAATAGCAGTAGTAGCCACGCCCAAAATAATAGGGGAGTGTTCCAAAACGAAGGTGAAGTATCTGCACATAAAGGTGAGGTATTAACACACGAATATGAAGTATCGACATACGAGGGTGGAGTATCTGCACATAAAAATGAGGTATTGACACACGAGTATAAATCATCTGCACGTAAATTTGGAGTATCTGCACACGAAGGAAAAGTATCCGCACATAAAGGTGAAGTATTGACACACGAAGGTAGATTTAATTTCTCTTCTAAGGGCGGTGCTAGGGGAGGATGATAAGGCTGAATATTGTAACGTTTTGCAACTAGCTCCCCAAGACAGTCGGGAACATCAAAGTAGATGACACGGTTGGGTGTTTTCGGTGGTGATTCGTATTTGACGAGGTTGCCATTTTTGTCAATGCGGGGGTTGGTAGATTTTAAGCGTCCCCACTCCATGCGTTGCCAGTTGTTTAAGGGGTCTAGTCCCGATATCCACATTCCCCCCTCTGTGGCGTATTGGTACAGCTTGAGGAAGGGGCTAGTAACTCTGCCTGCGTTTAAGCGCGGGAGGGTGTTGGAGATAAACAGGTAGTCGAAGACTGTAGTGCCGTCGATGTGGATGAAGTTGCGCTCTATCAGTTCTGGATGGATGGCGCTGTTTACTGCTAGTTCGTGGTATTCGGCTGCTGTGAGGTTGTTGGGGGGGTGAATAGAAGGCTGGCTACTTGCTTGCTGTTCTGGATGATGTGGAGTAGAAGACTGCCTGCTTGCTTGCTGCTCTAAATGATGTGGAGTAGAAGACTGGCTGTTACTTGAAAGAGAAATTTTGGAGGTAGAAGATGTTTGGCTTTGGTTGTTGTCGTTGATCACGGTAGATTCCTCTTGATACTTGGTTAATTGAGTATCAGAGGGGGTTATTCGTGTTGCTCTTACATATTTATGAGATTTGCTGCTTCTTCTTTCTGGGTTGGCTTATTTTTTGGCGAAGAATCAAGAATCTTGGGACTTACACAGGGTATCTAAAAATCTGAGGTTTGGGCAGATGGGGGAGACAAGAAAGAGACTCGGGCAATAATTTCTCCTTTTTCTCTTGCACTGCACACCCTATCTTTTTTTCTAGATACCGTGAATAGTAAGGGGTAGGCGGCTGGCTAAACTGCTAAAACTCTTACTACACAATACTTACAGACTTCTTTTCCTGTTTCACTAACTAATGGAGGTGGGTAAATCCTGAGTCTGATTCTTTTTTTTCCAAAATATTCCAGTCGGAAGGCTTGAAATGTTGCAGCAATCTATATAATAGAAAGCAACATGAAATAATCTCAAGAAAGCCAATTGGTGGTTCAGTCGCCAAACTAAATTCCCACTTCTTTGGTTTCTTTGAAATTAACCCCGCTCCGATACTGATGGAGCAAAGCTAGAATCGGCAACTTTAGGATGGGACAAAGCCTGTACTACAAGTATGTGTTTTGTCCTGTTGCCATTTTTATAGTTGTTATCTCTTCACCTCCCTTACTCGCTTCATTGACGTATTAGCCAGATCATACAGAACTTTTGCACTGATGCAACCTAACATTAGTTTGATTTTTAACTCTAATTTGGCTACATCTGTTTATACAAGCTGTAATTACCTTGTTGTGGTATAATTTTTGCTGTAATTTCCGTCAATATGGTCTGGAAACTCCATCCCTATATAGGTTTCAGCAATTTTCAAGTAAAATTGACAGTCCGTGTGCTTTTCTTGGGTATCTATTGCTACAAAAACCGAAGTATTTATTAACTTTGTTTGCAGTTTTTACGGCTTGGACGATGAGCATATTTTCAGCCTAATTGGCGGAAACTCCTGTAATACTGGGTTAGAGACGAAAATATGAGTATTCTCACCAACAGTTTTTATAATTCTCTTGGGTAGGCGAAAAGCAATTATGGGGTGAAAATGCCAGTGCATTTATGCAGAAATTCTAGTTCGATATCAAAAAGGCTATAATCTAGATATAGCAACGGTTCCCAGACCCAGACAGCAGGTTTTTACTCGGATCTCGGCTTCACGTGATTTATGGGCAAGTTTGAGAGTGAATCGCGTGAAGAGTTGATTTTAGTATCCAAAAATTTGAATGTCCCATTACCATTTTTGGGCAAGTTAGTAAATCGCAAAATCGGTTTTTGCAATATTTGTTTACAACGTGTCCCAAATTGCAGGTATCCCGGTTGTACCCCAAAAAGGTGTCCTTGCTAAATTTACCCCCTATTCGGACACCCTGGCATGTTATCTCCAAGCAGCAACCGTGCCAGACTGGGTAAAGCTTCCCCATAGGTGGGATGGATGTGAACTGATCGCTCTAATAACTGCCAGGTTGCTCCTGCTTCTATCAGGGATAAAAATACATGCACCAGTTCAGCAGTTTCGTACCCCACTAGGGTTGCTCCCAGGATTTTGTCTGTGTCGCTGTCGATTACCATACGATAAAATCCGAGGTCATGCCCCCACTCGATGGCACGAGCAATTTGGCTCATGGGTAAGGTGACGGCACAAGCGTTGATGCCTTGTTTCTGAGCCTGTTCTAACGTCATACCCACTCGCCCCACCTGGGGTTCTGTGTAGATCGCATAACCAAGGACGCGATCGTTCCTTGTCCGATTTTCTCCAGACAAAATTGCTTTTAAGCGGCGATAGTCCTCCCACGATACATGGGTAAAGGCAGGCTGTTTGGCAACATCCCCAATGGCATAGACTCCCGAACAGGTGGTATGGAACTGGTCGTCAATTTTAATAAACCCGTGATCGTCTAGCTCAATTTTGCTGGCGGCGGCATTTAATGCACTGGTATTGGGTTTTCGTCCAATTACAACCAGCAATGCTTCCCCCTGGAGTTGTTCGCCACTGCTCAGGGTTAAACTAAACAGATTATTCTCGTGGGCGACGTGATTCACATTGACTCCAAAGTGGAGATGAATCCCATCCTGCTTTAATGCTTCTGCTAAGACTTCGCTGACATCAGCCTCTTCCTGTCCCAGGACGCGATCGCCCCGGACAATTAAGTGGGTCTGACTGCCCAAACGCGCTAGTCCTTGCCCCAATTCTAAGCCAATATAGCCGCCTCCAATCACCAATAAACGGGCTGGTAAGGTGTTCAAGTCAAAGAAGTTACGGTTGGTCAGGTAGGGAGTTCCTGCAAGTCCAGGAATGTCAGGAATCAACGATGACGTACCTGTGTTAATGATTACCAGAGGAGCTTCAAGGGTAACATCTCCACCTTTGACCGTCCGTTCACCCACAAAAGAAGCTTCGGCACAAATGACTTTGACACCCGCAGTCTCCAATCGCTGGCGAATCCCCTGATTAAAGCCGCTGCGGATTTCCCGAACTCGCTTCATGACAGCGGGAAAATCCACTTCTACCTTTGTGTGGATGCCTAACTTCTTGCCCTGGCTTGCCCGACCTGCTGTATGAGCCGCTGCTAAGAATGCTTTAGACGGAGTGCAGCCATAGTTGATGCAACTGCCGCCTAAAGCATCGCGCTCAAACAAGACAACTTTACGTCCCTCATTGGCAAAATCAGCCGCCAGTGGAATGCCTCCTTGACCACTGCCGATGACAATGACATCTGCTGTTTCCATCAGTGTTAAACTCCTTGGGGATAGTTTGCTTTCATAAAACTCTCACACTCAAAGTCAAAAATTCTCTGCCATTGAGGTAGGGTTTGGATTGAGTTATGACATCTAAAGCTAGCGAAGCCCACCCGTGATGTACAGCGTTTCGCCAGTGATCCAGGCTGAATCGGAGGAAGCAAGGAAGACAACGGCAGGAGCGATATCCTGTGGCTGTCCAATGCGGCCTAATGGTGTTTGCGCTTCAATCTGCTGGCGACCTTCGCTCCCGGTAATTCCTGCTGTGTGCGCCCCCTCCGTGTCCACCATACCAGGATTGATGGAGTTGACACGGATGTTACGTGAACCCAACTCTTTGGCTAGAGACTTCGTGACGGCATCAACAGCCGCTTTGGTAGCGCTATAGATTGAGGCATTCGCGGGCGCGAGGGTGCTAACGATGGAACTGATATTGATAATACTGCCGCCCGCCGAGCCGAAGTGCTTGATGGCTTGTTGTGAAGTGAGGATTAATCCCAGCACATTCAGATCGAATTGCTTGTGGAAGTGTTCTTCCGTGATGTCTTCAAGTGGAGAAAATTCATAAATTCCCGCATTGTTGACCAAAATATCAAGCTTGCCAAATGCTTGCTGTGTCTCTGCAAACAGATGTTCGATCTCTGCCTTTTTGGCAACATTTGCCTGAACTGCGATCGCCTTGCCGCCCTTGCTGACAATCTCGTCAACCACGCGATTGGCTCCTTCTTGGCTGGATGCGTAGTTGACGACAACACTTGCACCTTCTGCTGCTAGATGTTTGGCGATTGCGGCACCGATGCCTTTAGAAGCACCTGTAACAACTGCGATTTTCCCCTCTAGTTTTGTCATGCTTGCGATCCCTGTGGTTATTGGGTTGAAAATATCTGTCCGAAACAGGTGCAAACTAATAAGAATGCAGCCATCCAGATTTGTAACAGTAATGTCTCACATCCGTGCATCCGCATCAGGATTTAATAAATTCCAGCAGGTCGGCGTTGAGTTGTTCTTTGCTTGTATCGCCCAGACTATGCGATCCCCCAGGATAGATTTTCAAAGTCGAATTCTTGACGAGCTTCGCAGACAAAAGAGCAGAAGCACCAATTGGCACGATCTGATCGTCATCACCATGAATGATCAACGTCGGCACATCAAACTTCTTCAAATCTTCGGTGAAATCTGTTTCCGAAAACGCCTTAATGCAGTCATAGGTGTTTTTATGTCCAGCCATCATTCCCTGCATCCACCACGAATAGATTAGCCCTTGGGAGACTTTGGCACCAGGTCGATTGAAGCCAAAGAATGGCCCACTGGGTACATCCAGGAAGAACTGGGAGCGGTCAGCCAACAATGCCGCCCGAAAGCCGTCAAAGACCTCAATGGGTAGCCCACCGGGATTTGCCTCGGTCTTGAGCATGAGCGGCGGCACCGCACCCACCAGCACTGCCTTGGAAACGCGCTTGGTGCCGTGCCTTCCAATGAAGCGCGCCACTTCACCACCGCCAGTAGAGTGTCCGATCATCACCGCATCCTGAATATCCAGCGCCTCGAAAAGTTCCGCCAGATCGTCGGCGTAGGTATCCATGTCATTACCGTGCCACGGTTGACTTGATCGCCCATGACCGCGACGATCATGTGCGATGCAGCGGTAACCGTGGGAGGCGAGAAAAAACATCTGCGATTCCCAAGCATCCGCGCTCAGTGGCCAGCCGTGGCTGAAGACAATGGGCTGTCCTGTCCCCCAGTCTTTATAGTATATTTGCGTACCATCTTTAGTCGTGATTGTACTCATGTGGCTCCTATGTAAATTATGAGCGTTTCCCAATCTGTATAGCTGTTGAAATGCTTTCTACATATACATTTTCGCAGTTTTTGACCCTTTTTTTATTTTTCTTTGTGAGAAATCCGGGTTAGAGAACCTTAAACCGTTGCTTTTCGAGTTAAAAAACTCGGGTTTTGAATTCAAAGTTGGGGTAGATATAGGGTAAGCTGTTGTGCAGCTAGATTGTATAATAAAGAATTAAGTAACTAAGCGATTCCTACGGATCGCTTATGAATTATGCCAGCAAAAAACCATTTGTCTCAAGAACAGAGAGAAAATCTCTTAAAACACCTAAAAGAACAAGATAATCCTTATGTAAGAGAGAAAATACTAATATTATTGTTGATGAATGATGGAAAAACTTACCAAGAAATAAGTGATTTTTTAAACATAGCATATACAACAGTAGCATATTGGGCAGTGCATGGAGATCCGGAGAACATAGACAGTTTTTTAGATGGAAGAAGAGAAGGTAACTTCCGTAAAGTAACAAAAGAATACGAGACTTTGTTGTTAGAAGTAATTGAGAAGAATCCTGATGAATGTGGATATGAATTTGGCAGATGGACATCAGCAAGATTAGCGACATATCTAGAAATAGAGACAGGAATAAAGTTAAGTAGTTCGCAAGTAAGGAGAATTTTAGAGAGAAAAAAGTACGTTTATCTTTGGGCAAAGTATAGCCTAGAGGATAAGCAAAGTCCAGAGAAGCGTAAATTATTTAAAGAAAAATTAGCTGAATATTTAAAAATAACGAAATCAACCCCAGAGCGTTAACAGGTATGGTTTTGGGACGAGAGTGGATTTAGTTTAAGAGTGATAAGAAGAAAAACATGGGGAAAGAAAGGTAAGAGAAAAGAGGTGACAGGACAAAGAAGAAGGGGAAGAGTGAATATTATGGGAGGGTTGCGTTATCATGACAAGAAAAGAATAAATTTTGTGATTAAACAAGGAAATGCAGATGTGTTTTATGAACAATTGAAATCTCTGAATCATTTTTTAAAACAGGAATGGATAGAAGCTGGAAATCAGCCTGAAGATTTTAATAATAATTCGGCTAAAATAGTGATTATTCTTGATAATGCTAGTTACCATAAAAGAAAAGATATTTTGGCTCGTATTGAGGCAGAAATGCCAAATATTATTCTAGAATTTTTACCACCTTATAGTCCAGATTATAATTTAATTGAACTGGTATGGCATTCAGCGAAAGAATATATAGCTCACAGATTATTTGAATCAGTAGAACAGTTAGAAGAATTATTAAATAAATTGCTAAACGAAGGAGGTCTTATTATTAAATGGGAGCGCAAAGTTAAAAATAAAGGTAATGCTGTTTATTCGATTTAGCTGCACAACAGCTTAGTCGCCGAGGTATGTGCAAAATGGGACACGTTGTAAACAAATGTTGCGGAACGTGCTTGAGAAATTTACTAACTTGCCCAAAAATGGTAAGGAGACATTCAAGTTTTTGTACACTAAAATCTACTCTTCACGCTATTCCGTCCCTTAAACTTGCCCATTAATGACCTTTTTAGGGGATGTTGTCATAACAAAGGACACGCTCAATCTGAAATTGAAACAACGTAAAATCAAGGCTTTTAGACATCTGCTTAATATATCTTTACAACGTGTCCCATTTTGCACATACCTCGGCGGATGCCCATCAACGGGTAATGATAAAGGCAGCCAGAGCGATCGCTACAACATCCTCAGCCAGGGCAGCAGGAACTGCACCAATCCTTTCAATGGCGGCTATCCGCACCGCCCGACCCCCATACGTACCTGCCAGCGCACCTACAACACCAAGGATCGCTCCAACGGGTGCAAAACTGCTGTTTGCCCCGGTGACTAACCATCCCACAATGCCACCACTGAGAATCCGCGCAATCAACGCTGGGGGACTGGTGCGAGAGGGGATTTGCGGCAGCATATCGCCAATCAACTCAGCCACTGCCAATACAGCCAGAACGATCCCTATAATGCCGCCACGTGCCAAAAATAAAGCAGCAGGGGCTGTCAACGCTCGCAGTCCCGCAACAAACCCAAGGACAAATGCAGAAATCAATGTCATGAACATAAATAGCCTTTCTAGTAGATGAGGTAAGACTCCAGCAATGGTTAGGAAAGAAATCTGGGCTTTTTTGTTGGCTTACAATCTGTTACGGTCTTTAATGTGGTGAAGCTGCGCTGCAGGAGGGTTTCCCTCCGTAGGCGACTGCTGAACCCGAAGGGTCGGCTGGCAACAGTTATGGGGTATCACCTTTGAGGTTATCATTACAGGGAACGAGGCAACATTTCCATAATTTTATTACTCAGTTAGTGACTGAAGAAGCAAGTAAATGTAATCAGGTTTATCGCACATTGTTAAAGGTGATTGTGCATAAAGAAGTTCCAAAAAGACCTGCACGGACTGAACCGAGAGTCCGAAAACGTCGTCCTAAATCTTATCCTTTAATGCAGTCACCGGTAAAGGCAGAGGGCAGGAGGCAGGAGGCAGAAGGAATGTCTCCTCTGCCCACGACTGAAAGGAGTAAGGGTATGAAGCCCCTCCCAAATCGAAAATTTGGGAGCTTCCGATTGGGAGGGGTCACAATCCCTTTCCAATTGGTTCCTTCTGCCCTCTGCCCTCTGCCTCCTGCCTTCTTGAACTCGCCACTGCTATCACCATAATTTAAAAACTGTTTAATTCCGAAAATACGTATACATACATGAATTGTTAGACCAACTAATATAATTGCCTAGTGGTCTGTCAAGCTAAAAATTGTGAGTGTGAGGCAAAATAGAGAGGCTATTCACTGTAAATCTCACCAGATATCCTAACCCGGATTTCTCACAAGCGAGAAAAATCATTCATAAAGCAATACCTTAGCCAAATTACGAGGGTTCAACGGCTGTAGAAGCATTGTGAATACGACCAAGAGAGGTAAGCTTGGCAAAAATCTGGGCTAATAAAATAGGCTCTGGTTGTTCTGGAAGCATTTTCAACATTTCACGAACATATCGAAAACCACGGTAGTAAGCCTTTAAATCAACAATGCCAGAACCAGGGGTTTTTTGTACAAACCCTCGAAAAGGGGGATTAGGATTTTTATGATTGAGAAACGGCAGATTTTCTAAGATAACGTCTCATTATTCTTTAGACTTTGAGAGAATTGCATTTTGAGACATGAAAAGAGACATGATTTTGGTATGTCTCAAAAAGTACAGTTTCTGAGACACGGTGGTGGGAAAAGCTTTGCTGATAAAGATTTGAAGATAATAATGCCAAACCTCGTTTTTGCTATTCCCCTTTTTCGAGGGGACGTACAAAAAACCCCAATCAGGGTTACTCTACTAAAGCCTGGAATCCCCCCAAGAAATGGGTTTCTCCAGAACGAATCGCACTTGCAGGTATCCCGGCTGTACCCCTAGTTGGATAGTTTCTCCCTCATGAGTGCCAAGAATTGGTTTTGGCAATGATGGCTGACGTTCGCAATAAACAACCATTTTATCAGCAGGGTCTCAGGGCTATGATGCTTATCCAACAACCTATGCAAGCTTTTTTGTCGCCCCCTCAAACCTGCTGCATGAGGCTAGGAAAATTGAATCCCACGCCCGCATTGGCGGTAGAGTCTTGCCAAATATGCTCAAAGCGTTGATATTCTTCGATATCTGAGGAAAGTTTTTGAACAATCGTGGGTAGTGCATTAGGACCGATTGCCAAGTGAAGCGGCGGCTCAGGTAATTCCACCACTTTCAACATTGCTTGAACACCCGTTGGTACATGACCACGAGGTTGTTCTGCGGCAAATTTGACCACTTCCGCCCGGAGAGAATTGTACTCTGGCATTTGCTTTGCCGTCATCAAAGAGCGACCGGAAAAGTCGGTCTCAAAGCCTCCTGGCTCAACAATTGTCACCTTAATGCCAAAGGGTATAAGTTCTTGTGCGAGGGTCTCTGAGAGTCCTTCAACTGCAAATTTAGAAGCATGATATAGCCCCATCGTAGGAAATGTTTTCCGTCCGCCTATTGAAGAAATGTTCAAGATATGACCAACGCCTTGTTTCTTGAATGTGGGAATGATGGCACGAGTCACATTTAGCAGCCCAAAGAAGTTGGTTTCAAATTGGTCACGGATTTGCTGGTCGCTTACTTCCTCAATTGCACCCATCAATCCATAGCCCGCGTTATTCACCAGCACATCAATTCTGGTGAATGCTGCTAAACCACTCTGTACAGCCATTTGAATGGTTGCTGGATCTGTGACATCTAAACGAACTACCTTTCCCGTCTGCGGATATTGCTGCTCTAAATCTTGAATTTTGCTGACATCACGAGCCGTTGCAATGACACGATCTCCTTGAGCCAAAGCAGCTTCAGCTAAAGTTCGACCAAAGCCAGTAGAACTGCCTGTAATCAGCCACACGCGAGATGATGTTTGATGCGTCATGATATATTCCTGAATAAATTAACACTGACTTGATTGGTCTTTGATTGGCTCAATTTGCTGTATTGACAATGGCTGCTATTAACTGCTCCATATTCCAGCGATGCCTGCGGCGGGCTACGCCTACGCTATAGCGAATCCCATTAATAAACAAAGCTGGGGTAGCCGTTATTCCACTGTGAATACCACTTTCGATATCTTGATTAATCCGCTCAAGATGTATATGCTTAAACATATCTTGCAGAAATTGGGAGATATCGAGTCCTAGATCGTTGGCATACTCTACTAAATAACCATCTGCTAACTGTTGTTGATGAATAAACAAAATGTCATGCATCTGCCAAAACTGACCTTGAACAGCAGCCGCTTCCGCCGCTTCCGCCGCACGTAGAGCATGAAAATGAATTTGTATCTGCGGAAAATGACGGAAAATAAAGCACAAATAATCCTCTCCCAACGAAAGACTCAGTTGTCGCCCAATAACTTTCAGCAACCGATAAACATCCGCACTCTCTTGACATTGATAATCTCCATACATCACCAGTACCACAGAGGCACTTAACATCCCCTGTTTATGATCCTGGGTTGAAGGTGGGACAAATAATAAACGGTGTTGACGGTCATTGTTCACTGGAACCTCCAAGGGGGAGTGTGTTTACCGCAAGTGATGCTTGCGGAGGGTTACGCCTACATCCCTCTCTGTGCTATCTGTGTTCAGCAAACTTGAATCTGGCAACTGGATTGCTATCTGTGTTTGCATGAATTTAATATATGCAATTGACTTTGGTTTGTCGTCCACTCACAGTTGATAATTTTATTGAGTCGAGTGGATGATTGCTTAACCTATCTCAAAATGGAAGACTAACTCCAACTAAAGTTGGAATCGAACAAAATATCTCAACTCCCCACCCAGCAACATCACTCCTGGTTGTCAGATGTCTGCATTGACTGCCTTACAACTTTGAAAACAGCAAGTTTAACCCTTCGGTCATTGTGGGATGAGTCAACACGCCATCGCGCAAAACGGTGTAAGACATTTGAGCTTGCATCACCATCTGCACCGTTGAAATCACTTCACCCGCTTCATGACACAAGAGTGAAACACCGAGAATATGTCCTGTCTTAGTATCTACGATCGCCTTCAGTAAGCCATCAGTTTTACCCAATGTTTTCGCTCTGGGAATAGCGGCAACATCTAGTTTCGCTACTCGAATGGTATACCCTTGTTGTCGTGCTTCGGTTTCTGTCAAACCCACATGGGCCAGTTCTGGATCGATGAACAGACAGGAAGGAATCAGGCGAACCCTCGTGTTGCGGTTGCCACCATCAATTAAATTGGCTTTGATAATCCGATAATCATCGAGCGATATATGAGTGTATTGCGGGCCGCCGTTGATGTCGCCTAATGCCCAAATGCCTGGTACATTCGTCTCTAGGCGATCATTGACTTGAATAAATCCGCGTGTATCGGTTGCCACACCAGCAGCAGCTAAATTTAAGCTATCGATATTGGGCGCACGACCGACGGCGACAAGCAAATGCGACCCTTGGAGGGTGATTTCACGATCGCCAACTTGGATTCTCAGAATGGTTTCATTACCAGTGCGATCAACCCTCAACACCTTCGCTTTTAATAAGAATTCAATACCATCTTGTTCCAGTAATGTTTGCACGGCGATCGCTATATCTGGATCTTGCTGTGACAGGATTTGCTCACTTTGCCCAATGACAGTAACGCGACAGCCAAAGCGCCGAAACATCTGAGCAAACTCTAAACCAATATAGCCACTACCGAGAACGATCAGGTGTTCAGGCAAGTATTCTAGCTCCATAATCGACTCACTCGTTAAAAACTCAACTTCAGTAAGTCCGGGTACAGATGGAATTAACGGTCGTGTGCCTGTATTAATAAATAAGCGTTCGGCGGTAAGTAAGCGATTGTTCCCCTCAGTTGTTGTTACTGCGATCGTTTTGGGAGCAACAAACCTTGCTTCCCCGATGATCAAGTTGTTATCCAGAGCCGTTTCTAGATTGTGCAAATTCATTTCACGTGCAGATTGCACAACCGATCGTTTTCGTTGGATCACCTCTGCTAAATTAACGATGGGTGTATTGGCTTTAACACCATAAGCGGCACTGTTTCGCACTGTGTTTGCAACACTGGCACTCGCCACCATCGTTTTAGTAGGAATGCAAGCGATATTGATGCATCCGCCACCGATCATATTTAAACTGCGTTCAACCAGAGCGGTTTTACGTCCGTCAGCAACTAGCGCTGGTGCAAGTGTTTTACCCGCTTTGCCGCCGCCGATAATAATATCGTCATAGTGTTGAGTGTCCACTTCCATATCCTTTGGGTTTGATAAGGTGAATACGATTTCTAGAAGGTGTTATGAATTTCAGAAAAAACTGGCTGACTAAGAGGGTTTTAGCGATAACGTAGTACTGTGTCAATAAATAATTAATGGATAAATTCCCTGTAGAGACGGCGATTTATCGCGTCTCTTTAAGCGTCAAAATGAATTTGACAGACTACTAGCTGGGTTTCTAAAAAGTGCTAACACCCGCTAGAAGATTCAACTTTTCGTACAAGCTTGCTTCATCAATATACGGTTGTTTTTATACACCTCTAAAGTTCCAGACTGCGGATTATCTAACGTGCCATCCCACACCCAGTATTGATAAATTCCACTCCGAAACTTATATACTCGAACACCTTCTGTCGCTTGGCTAGTTCCTTTGCCCAAACTTAAATTACCGTTGGGACTAGTGGCGCGATAAAGCAGTTCACCTGAAGTATATTTCTGCCAAATATTTACGTTGTACCCACCCCGACATTTCGTACTTAGGAGGATGCCAGCAGTAGAATCAGCAGAAGCTCTTAAGGAAAAATTAGCTAAGATACTAATTGGCAGAGCAAGAAGTAACGCGGATGTTTTCATAAGTGTTTTAAAATTCATGAGTTTGACATTACTCCATTGCTGCTACAACTTCATCCGTAGACAGGACTGCATTGGCGATATACCCAAAGTTAATCAGTGCTGCCTTGTAGCCGTCGCCCAGTTGCGGATGCCGAGGGGCTGCTGTTGCATCCTTAACGACAAGAACCTCAAATCCCTGTTCGAGCAATTCGCGTAGATGAGCTTCAACACAAAGATTTGCTAACATTCCAAGTAGAATGACTTTGCTAATCTTGCGTTTACGCAGTTGCAAAACGAGGTCGTTAGTTTGCGGCCCATAGACTTTGTGTGGACTGGCCACAATCGTCTTGCCATCCTCAATGAAGGGCTTATAACGATCAAGCCAGTCAGCACCCGATCCCAGGAATCCATCGAGGCTCAACGCACCACGGCGATCGAACTCCTTAACCTCAAGCATGATTTGCTCTAGGTTTCCGGCAAATTTCCAACTATGGTCGGTGGGGTAGTAATAGTGAGGGGAGATAAAAACCTCGAATTCATTCTGCTTCGCGGCTTTGAAGATTCGCTCAATATTTTCGATAGTCTTGTTATCCTTAACACTCTCACCCACCAAATCCCAGGAAACCCCTTTTTCGCTCAAGACATCGTTTTGCGGATCGATGACGACTACTGCGGTGTCATTCTTGTTGATTTTCATGGTTTTTCTCCTTGCTTGTTGATTTTCACCGTTCTCTTTCTTAAAAACCACCCGCCATGTGCAGCGTTTTCCCAATGATTCAGAATCAGAATATCTTGGTTGTCAGGGCGATCTCGGTGGGCGAATTATCTAGCAGTAGTCACCCCATTTTAGACTTTGATACCACTGCCTAAATGCTGTTCCAAAAACGCCAAGGTGTGATCGTGTGCTAATTCTGCAATTTATTGGCGCTCGGCGGGACTAAGTGCTTGATAGATTAAAGGTGCAATGATAGCGATATTTTTCACCAACTCATCGGAGAGTGAAAATCGCTGTTTTAAGTAGTTAGGATCGTTGTAACTCACCCACACCTTGCCGTCAGTCGCTTCATGAGCCAGTACTTTCTGACATGTAAGCGAGTGATACTTTTTCAGGATTGCGTGTGTTCCAAGCATCTTCTGCAATTCGGACTTTTTGGATGGCAGATTCATGAGCGAAAGACGGCAGGGGTAGTCGAGGATTTTCGGGGTTGTTCATAGTATGGCAGTGCAGAATAGCATTTTTCTATGATCTGTCGCAGCACCTCTAACTCACAAGCAGTCAAAAGTTCGATTGCAATGATTTGCCTGTAGGTTTGTTCGCTCAATCCGTCTAATTTTTTATGATGATGCCTGTAATTACCGAGTGACGTTTAGTAATCTTTCGCAGAAATCTTAGGTATATTGTCTACTACCAGTTGCAGCCGATTGTTCAACTGCATTTATGAGACGGTGCAAAATCACAGCATCTGCAAATGTTGGTGTCGTTTTTGTTCCACTTTTAAAATCGGTAGCAAGTAGAGCATAGTTATTGGAAACAGTCATTGCTATTATCCCTATATCTGCATTTGACATTATATATTTTTGCGGGACATCAAGGTTTTGCATAGCAGCATCTTCACCTTGAGCGCCTTGGACTTTAGTTTCGCCAAGCCCAGGATAGCCAAGCGAACTTGTGACAATCAGATCGCCTTGCGTCCCGTTAATCTCCAACCTGAAATTGCTGCCTCGTGATAAACCCCCTCGAAAATGGGCAGAAACCACGCAGCCGCTTTTCATTTTACCATTGATGACAATTTGATCCGGTGTTTCCATCGCAACGCTCGCCCCTGTTTCGACTACCTGCGCTGTCTTTCTCCTGCTATCTAACGTTGCCATAACCTCACTCAACTCAGAGTTCAGCACATAACCCACAGCATCGATCGCATGGGCAAAGGCAACATTTATCATGCCAGCACCATTCTTTGGATTTAGAGTATAAGCAAATTGTTCAGGAATCATTGCTCCGCCGATCATTCCTGAACCAATAAGTGAAACGGACAGAACCTCACCTACATAACCATCGCGAATTAAGTCACGAATAAAATTAACTTCCGGCGTTGTGCGAGACTGCAATCCCACCACCGCATGAACTTTGTATTTTTTAGCGAGTTGTTCCAGTTCAACTGCCTCTTGCAGTCCGTTAGCCAAAGGCCATTCGCAATAAACCGATTTTCCACCCCGGATTGCAGCACTCACCAATTCAAAGTGATATGGCACTTTGACGGTAACGACAACCAAATCCACATCTGGACACGCCAACAAATCCTCATGAAGTTGGAAGGCATACGGTACATTAAACTTGAGTGCCGCTTCCTCCGCCATAGTTGGATCTGAATTTGTCAATGCAACGATTTTGAAATCAGGTGATGCTTGCAACGCAGGTAGATGCGCGGTCATAGCCCATCCGCGCGAGGGATGAACACCAATGATACCAACGCCGATTTTTCCATTTTCCATAATAGATTACATTTCAATGACAACACGCCCAATAATTTCACCAGCCTCTAGCGATCGCTGCGCTTCGGCTACTTGTTGAAGTGGAAAAACTTGATCGAGGTGAACCTGCAATTGACCAGCATCGACTAGTCGTGAGATTTCTTTGAGAATCTGCGTTTGGCGAACCCGAAATTCATGGTTGCCAGTCACTTGCGGCAAACCAATATTGACGAACTTCATGCTCAAATTTTTATATTCGGCAACGAGATTATTCCCATTCGGCCAATTAGAGACGACTGTATTTACGAGCGTTCCATACGGTGCAACTAGGTCGATGCTGTTGGCAAAGTTTTCACGACCAATGTAGTCAAGCACGACATCTGCACCATCCTTGCCTGTCCAGTAAATTAGCGCTTGCTTCACATCCACTTTTTTATAGTCGATGAGTACTTCGGCTCCTAGTGTACGTACCAATTTTTCCTTTGCAGTGCCACTAACTGTCGTCGCCACACGTCCACCGCGATTTAGCACCAGTTGAATGCTGATATGCCCAATCCCACCAGCGCCGCCGTGTACCAATACAAAGTCACCTAATTGGACATTCGCCCGATCAATTACCGCCTCCCACGCCGTCAAAGCGACGACGGGCAACGCTGCGGCTGTTATATAATCAAGCGACTTCGGCTTTGGCGACAGATAATGACCATTAACAACTTTATATTGCGCGTAGCTACCATGTTTATCTGCGTAGCCGCCGTCGTAATACCAAACTTCATCACCCAGCTCAATGTGCGTGATACCCGTTCCTACCGCCTCGACAATGCCAACTCCGTCCATCCCCAGGATACTAAAGCCCTGTTTCCCTGACCCTACCGCATAAGAAGGAAACCCGAATTTTCTGTTTTGACAATCGCCTGGATTAACACCTGCCGCTTTGATTTTTACTAGTACATCGGTTGGATGTTCAATACGCGGCATATCGACTTCTGTGTAAGTCAACACTTCCAAACCGCCAGGTTCGGTCATGATAACCGCTTTCATTTTCTGAACCATGTTTTTTTCCTTGCGCCGCTCAGGTAATAGTCAGAATGGTTCTTTTTAAGCTAAGTGTCGTAGTGAGCCAGCAGCCCTCTCTCAATTCCAGCGTTTCGTAATAATGTCCGAAGCCATGAAGCGTTTTGAAAAGCCCTTTTACATCTTTGGGATAAATGATCCAGTCCTCCATCGACCAGATCGCCCGCGCTGTCGTTTCCGAAGTCAATTGAATTTCAGAGTTATGAACCTGATGGATGGTCTGAGATCCGCTTAACGTGGTTGCTGTTTGGTCGATGAAACTTTGAAGGTCTGTAAATTGGTATAACAGCTCTCCTTCAACGCCATGAAAAGTAAGATGCACCGTCGGCGTAAATAAGTTTTTGAAATCGTCCCACTGCTTGAGATCGATGAATCGGCAATAGCGTGCTTTGGCCTGACGAATATTTTCCAGCGCCGTGAGTTGTTGAAGATCCATGTTTTCTTTTTTGCAAGAATTCTTGACAATCGCAACAGTTACCGTTGATTTCGGGTGGATTTTGGAATTCTGATTAATTTCCTTTAAGAAAGTCCAGCAGTAAAGGATTCACTTGTTCGGCATGAGTCCAATTGATAGCATGAGGGCCGCCAGGTATCACCACAAGGCGACTGTCTTTAATTAGCTGGGGCAGTCTCTTTGCGGTAGACTCAAATGGCAGAATGCGATCACTATCTCCATGAATGATCAAGGTTGGCACATCAATGCGAGGTAGAGCGTCACGAAAATCAGTCAACCAAGATGGCACACAATCCAGAGTTGCCTTAGCAGAGGCTGCTGCTGCAACATTCCAACTGGCTTGAATTGCTTCATGGCTGATGCGGTCTCCAAGCAGTAAATCCACGTTGAAAAAATCTTTGAAGAATGCGGAAAAATAGGCTGGACGGTCTTCAACAATCGCTTTCATAATCCCGTCGAAAACGCTTTGCTCAACGCCTTCTGGGTTATCGTCTGTCTTTAACAGGAAAGGAGGAACAGGAGCCATCAGCACGGCTTTTTGCACACGCTCTGATCCGTATTTGCCGAGATAGCGTGTTACTTCACCTGTCCCCATAGAGAAACCGACCAGCACGGCATCGCGGAGGTCAAGTTTGGTCATCAGCGCATTGAGATCTGATGCGAAGGTGTCGTAGTCATATCCAAACGAAGGTTGACTGGAGTTGCCAAATCCTCGGCGATCGTAGGTGATAACCCGATACCCCTCGTTCAGCAGAACTAATACCTGCTTTTCCCAAGAATGACCGCTCAAGGGAAATCCGTGAATCAAAACAACAGGTTGCCCTGTTCCCAAATCTTCGTAGTAGATATCAATGTTTGCAGAGTTTTCTTGACCAACAGTAATGTAAGCCATCAGAGGTTTCTCCTTTGTAAATCGATTGAGTTTTTGCCCGTGCTAAAGAGTTGCTTTGCTAATTAGTACAGATCCTTTGCTCCTACCAATTGTCGCGATCACGAAGTGTGAGCTTGGCTCAATTGCCAACAGCTAAATACCCCAAGTGTCCCGAATTTTGGACGTTGTACTGGGTCATCAGGTTTCGGCGAGTCCGACTGGCTTTAATTAAATCTGCTGCTTTTTCACCAATCATGATGGTGGGTGCATTTGTATTCCCTGTGGTTAGTGTTGGCATGATCGAGGCATCGACAACCCGCAAGCCTTCAATTCCATGAACTCGGAGTTCGGGGTCAACGACCGCCATTGGATCGATGCCCATTTTGCAGGTTCCGACTGGATGGGACAGCGTATCGCAAGCTTCTCGAACGTAAGCTGCAAGTGCCTCATCACTCTGAACATCAAGACCGGGAGCCAATTCCTGACGGCGAAACTTATCAAAGGAATTGGCTTCAAATATTTGGCGAAGTGCTTTAATCCCTTCTACAAGCTTTTGGACATCGGTTTCACTTTGTAGATAGTTCAGCTGAATCAGGGGTGGGTCTTGAGGATCGGCTGAACGCAAATTGACACTGCCAATATTTTTAGGCTGGGCCAAAGAAGCAACCCCAAAGAATCCTTTGCCAAAGCGGTTTGAGCCAGGAGGTGCCCACAAAATCGGGCCTGAGAAACACTGTAAATCGGGTACAACATCTAAATTATTCTCAGTGTGAAAGTACAATCCCGCTTCAGCGATTTCGCTACTGATACCGACAGGATGTACATCCTCAGTTGCCTGATATGTAATAGGAGCTAGGATATGATCTCGGAGATTTTGACCCACTCCAGGTAAATCGACGACGACCGGAATGCCCAATGATTGCAGATGTTCGGCAGCACCAATGCCCGAAAGCAACAATAGTTTGGGCGAGTCGAATGCGCCTGCGCTGACAATCACTTCCTGATTGACATAAACCTGATGTAGTGTACCTTCGTGGAGGTATTCCACGCCGACGGTGCGATCGCCCTCAAACAACAACCGAGTCACTAATGCACCTGTCGTGATTGTCAAATTAGGACGCTGAAGAATCGGCAGAAGGAATGCTGCCGCAGCACTGTGGCGCTTCCCATCTTTAACGGTTAACTGATAAAGTCCAGCACCTTCTTGTTGACGACCGTTGAAGTCAGGATTATTGGCATAGCCCATTGCGATCGCGGTATCGACAAAGCGTTGAGACGTTACAGCCGGAGTCGCAATATCAGTGACGCTTAACTCCCCATTCACTCCATGATATTCAGAGGCACCGCGTGAGGAGTGTTCCGATTTCTTGAAGTAGGGCAACACATCCTGGTAACCCCAACCGGAATTCCCCAACGCCTGCCAGTGGTCATAGTCGTGGGGATTGCCCCGGATATAAATCATGAAATTAATCGAACTGCTACCCCCCAAAACCTTGCCACGAGGACAAAAGATTTTGCGACCCGTCAAAGACGGCGCTTCGCGAACGCCCAGGTAGGGTTCTGGTTCCGAAAAGTAGCTCCAATCCACCTCAGAACCGAGTAAGTGCAAGCATTCTGACGGAATTTCAATCTCTGGTTTCTGATCAGGATTACCCGCTTCAAGGAGTAACACTGTTGTTTCGCTGTCTTCTGTCAGACGGTTAGCAACCACGCAGCCTGCCGACCCAGCCCCAATCACAATATAGTCATAGTGAGCCATCCGAATTCTCCTGATTTGCTCAAGTTTCGTGTTTCTACAGGCTCTAGCGGTAGAGTCTCCAGCCCGGTAATGGGTTACAAATCGATCACGATTTTGGTGACAGCCGTACCCTGCTCTACTGCTTCGTGGGCAGACAGCGCTGTTTCTAAGGTGAAATGGCGAGGGTCAACGACGGGACGCAACTGATTGGCTTCTGCTAATTGGGTCGCCTGACGCAGAATCTCGCCATGATGAGCGCGACCTTCCCCCGTCAAGAGCGGCAGAAGCACAAACACGCCTGAGTACGTTGCAGCCTTGCGCGAGAGGGGCAACAGAGAATGGGTTCCCCAGCCGTAGTTACTGACGACGTGACCATAATCGCGCACGGCTTGAAACCCATCATCCAATGTGGAGCCACCCACCGAGTCGTAGACTACATCAAAGCCCTGACCATCAGTAAACGTTTGTACGATCTGTGCGATCGATGTACTGCGATAGTCGATGGGTACGGCACCCAGTTGTTGCACCATGTCATGTTTGGCTGCGGAAGCCGTCGCAAACACTTTGGCACCCCGCGCTCTGGCAATCTGCACAGCAACATGACCCACACCGCCAGAACCACCCAGTATCAGGACTTTCTGACCCTCGCGGACATTTGCTCGATCAATCAGTCCTTCCCACGCGGTCAGAAATACTAGGGGTAAGGCTGCGGCTTCCCTCATGGTGAGGTTGGTCGGTTTTTTTGCCAGTAAGTCAGCATCAACAGCGGCAAACTCAGCCAGTGAACCTTGCAATCCGCCGACTCCGCCCGTCATTCCATAAACCTCATCACCAACCTGAAAGGCAGTAACATCTTGTCCAACCGCTTCAACAATTCCAGCTAGATCAGTTCCTAACACCGCAGGAAGGACTGGTTTGGCATGGGGCGCTTTACCTATACGAATTTTGCTATCGAGCGGATTAACGCCACTTGCCTTGATCCGCACCAAGACTTGATGGCTAGTGGGTTGCGGTCGGGGAATTTCGGTGCTACGAAATGTCGCAGTTTGAAAATCATCTACTATCAGTGCGTGCATCGTCGGTGATAGCTCCATGTTCCAACTCCTTATCTGTAATTGGTGGACTCAGATAAAGTCCGCCATTTTGCTGTTTCTTGCTCAACGTAGGTGTTCTTCTGGGCTATTGCTTGCAGCGTATCCGAACCCAGAGGTAAGCGTAGGGGCGGTTTGTCTGTGTTGACAATCTCAAGAATGGCTTGGGCGAGTTTGATGGGATCTCCTGGTTGCTGATAGTTACGTTCAACTGCCATGTCGCGGGTTTTACCCACCGTTTCAGCATAATCAGGGATTTGTACTTTAGTCTGACGCAGTGAACTGCCATCAAGAAAATTGGTACGGAAAAATCCTGGCTCAACCACCGTCGCGTGAATGCCCAAGGGCGCTAACTCGTAATGTAGGGCTTCGGTAATCCCTTCAACGGCAAACTTGGTCGAGCCATAAATCCCCCATCCTGGGTAGGAGCGATAGCCACCGATAGACGATAAATTAATGATGTGTCCAGAGCGGTGTTGACGCATAGTGGGTAGCACAGCACGGGTGACATTTAGTAGCCCGAAGACATTGGTGTGATAAACGCTCTCAACCTCTTCGGTGCTGCACTCTTCGATTGCTCCGAGCAAGCCGAATCCAGCATTGTTGACCAATACATCGATTTGTCCAAACTTTTCTAGACTTGTGGCGATCGCTGCTTTTACCTGAGCCTCATCGGTGACATCCATGCTCAGTATTAATACGTCTTTGTTGGTGTCAAACTGTTGCAAATCAGCTTGATTGCGGGCGGTGGCAATTAATCTGTCACCTGCTGCCAAAACTGCTTTCGCAATCTCAGCACCAAAGCCCCGTGAAGCACCAGTAATCAGCCATGTTTTCTGAGTCATGATTTATCTGCTGAAAATTATTAGGGTTAGTAGCAAAGCTTTGATCTGCAATATCTCGTATTCAGCAAACTTGAATTTTGTAACTGATTTGCTGTTGGTGTTTGCATGAATTTAATTGCTTTACAGTACGTTAAATCTGCGCCATCCCACCATCTACAAACAGTTCAATCCCGTTGACAAAACTGCTGTCATCAGACGCTAGAAAAACGACTGCTTTTGCAATATCATCGGTCGTCCCGACTCGTCCCAATGGGATAGCATCGACTGGAAATTGCTCGTCACTTAATCCCAGGCGATAGTAACTCGGAGTCGGAACTACGCCGGGGCTAATAGCATTGACTCGAACCTGATGTTCTTTCAGGTCAAGTATCCAAGAACGAGCAAACGATCGCACAGCGGCTTTAGTCGCGCTGTAAACACTGAGGGCTGGGATGCCTGTAATTGAAGCAACAGAGGCGTTCAGGATAATGGAAGCTCCCTCCGATAACAGAGGCAGTGCTTTCTGCACGGTAAACAGCAACCCTTTAACGTTGATATTGAACGTTGTATCAAAGTGTTCTTCTGTGATGGAGCCGAGGGGAACGAATTCACCAACACCAGCATTGGCGAAAACAACATCAAGGTGTCCTTGTTCTTGCTTGATCGTGGCAAACACCCGATCTAGATCCGCCAGGTTGGAGACATCACTCTGAACACCCATGACATTTTTGCCGATCGCATTTACGGCAGTGTCTAGTTCAGCTTGGCGACGACCTGTAATGAAGACATACGCACCTTCAGCGACAAAGTGCTTGGCAGTCGTAAGCCCGATACCGCTATTGCCGCCTGTGACAAGAGCCACTTTTCCTTCGAGCTTTTTCATGATCGATCCTGTGATTATTGAGAAGTAAAAAAACCGCAACAAGGCTTGAAAATATAAGGACTTGCTCCCTTGAAGGGCTTGCCCTTGCTCGCATGGATTAATGTGAATTCATTGGTTTTGTCTTTGCTAAATCAAGTGCAATAGGGCGATCGTCGCAAACTTACTATTCCTGTGAATGCTGCTCATCATTTACTGACGGACAGAGGCGCTCCGACGATCCAAGTGTCGTGCTGAGATGCAAGATCCGTCCAACCTTCGGGCGGGGTTTGACCGATTTGGGGGAAGAATTCGTCAATATCGCCGGGTACGAAGATGAAGAGCAACCGAGCCACTTCTGATCCGATGTTCACCCATCCATGCACACTGTTACGAGGTACAACAACGGATGTTCCTGGCCCAGCCTCGAACTCTTCGCCTGCACAGTGGAAGCGAAATCTGCCTTCGAGGACTTCAAATATCTCCTCTCGATCTTTGTGATAGTGAAGTGGCGGGCCTGATAACGGTGGGACACGGGCTTCGATGATTGTGAAAGCCCCGCCGACATCTTTGCTGTGTACGCGGATAGCCATTTGCTCACCAGGAGTTGTATCGAACCAATTGAGGTCTTCGCCCCGGCTGACAATTGCAACTTTGCTTTTACTCAATTCGGTGTTCATCGTTTTATCTCTTATAATTGGGGGATTGAGGATCAAAGCACGTCATTATTTGCAGCGATAATTGCTACCGTCTACTCGGTTTACGATCCTGAGTTGAAGGTGGGACAAATAATTAACAGTGTTTCTGAGCAGAAGTATGTTTACCGCAAGTGAGACCTGGGTTAGACTACACCTACATTCCTCTGTGTGCCATCTATCCCACATTCCGCACCCTGGGGTGTCACATAGTATTATCACTTAATTCTCTCTTGATTTTTGGATATAAATTATGCCTTATCGACATCATGTATCCGTTAATTCATTGAGATGTGGTATACAATACATCCTCATATCATCACAAAAAAGAGTAAAAACCGATTGTGACAGTTGAGGGTGCGGAAGATAGGATCTATAGCAATTTCCAGGTTTATGGAGTACGGTTGCAAGGGTTTGTCAACCATTTTGGTAAGTGTTTGGGATTAAGGTGTACTCTATTTGCGTGGAATCTGCTGTATATTCAGCAAACTTGAATCTGGCAACCCGATTGCGATGTGTGTTTGCATAAATTTAATATAGGAAATTGACTCTGGGTTGTCGTCCACTTACAGTTGGTACTTTTATTGAGTCGAATGGACGATCGCTTAACCCATCTCACAATGGAAGACTAACTCAAACTAAAGTTGGAATCAAAAGTTAACCGAAAGCACAGCCTACAAACTAACAATTCCGCGTTTGGCAGCAATAATCACGGCTTGAGTGCGATCGCTCACGCCTAATTTACTAAGAATGCGATTAATGTGAGATTTAACTGTGCTTTCTCCAATAGTTAGAGCAGTGGCAATTTCTAAATTACTCATTCCTTGCCCCATTAAACGGAGTACCTCTAACTCTCGATGGCTCAATTCTGGGTTACTCATGCGCTGCACTAGCTTTGCCCCCACTTCGGGCGGAATGTACTGCTGACCACGATTAACTATACGAATGGCATTGAGAAGTTCGTTGGGTTTTGCATCCTTGAGCAAATATCCTTTCGCACCTGCCTGCAAGCCGCGATAGATATCTTCATCGCCATCATAAGTCGTTAACACAATAATTTGGGCAGGTTTAAATTGGACACAAATCGTAGAAATGGCTTCCACCCCGCCCATCTGAGGCATTCGTAAATCCATCAAAGTCACATCGGGTTGATGTTCGCCAAAGTAAGCGATCGCCTGTTCTCCATCTTCTGCTTGAGCAATTACCGTCATTTCGGGATCTCGGTTAATGATAGTTGCCAATCCTTGTCTGACAATGGAGTGATCGTCAACAATTAAAACGCGAATTGTAGTGGATTGGTCGAGCATGGTTCTTATCCTCTATTAATAATGACAATAATCTCTGTTCCTTGCCCTACTTGGCTTTCAATTCTCAATTGCGCTCCAATTCGCTCTGCCCGTTCGCTCATTCCCAATAATCCAAATCCGCCAACCGAGGGAATGCTACCGACACCAAAGCCCTGTCCATTGTCTTTGATGCACAATGTAGTTTGTGTCTCTCCATAGACTAACTCAAGGCGAATTTCGTCAGCATTTGCATATTTAATCGCATTTGTCAATGATTCCTGCCCAATTCGCAGTAAATTATTCTCCACTTCGGCGGGTAAAGGATAGGCTGTACCCTGAATTTCGTAAATCAAAGCAGTATTATCGGTAGCAGATCTCATTTGCGTTACAAGACGATTGAGGGCGCTAGATAAATCCCCTTCCTCTAACAACTGAGGACGGAGTGCTGTGACTGAGCGACGGGCCTCATTCAGCCCGATTCGCGCCAATTCATCGATCATGTCCAGATGTGCCTGTGTTGCTTCTAAATCATCCTCTAGCACTTGCATGGCTGCACCAACTTGAACCAAAATGCCTGTAAATGCTTGAGCTAATGTATCGTGAATTTCCCGCCCCATACGGTTGCGTTCTTCTAAAATTGAGGCTTCTTCGGCACGTTTGCGTTCACGCAGTGCAGCGTTTCGCTGTTCACTGATGTCTGTGTTTAAAGCATAAAATCCAATGACTTGAGCATTTGCATCGAAATCAGGAATTAAGGTTACACTCAAGTACTTTTTGCCTGCTGGCAGAGGCATTTCTGCTTCAAACGTGGTTGTTTCTCCCCTTAGCGCCTGGTTAATGTAAGGTTCTATCATTTGATACGACGTAGGATCTACCAGTTCACGAATCGACTTGCCTAAAATTTCATCTCGGCTACAGTTGCGCCAAATCTCATAGGTGTGGTTGACAAAGCGGTGGCGTTGCTCGGCATCAATGTAACCAATACCAACCGGCAGAGCGTCTGTAATGAGTCGCAATTCCTGTTCATGAGCGCGCAGTTCTGCTTCACTTTGCTGTAACGCCGCTGTTCGTTCCGCAACCTCCTGTTCCAAAGTGCGGTTGTAATTTGCTAAGAAGTGTTCTGCTTGTTTCCGCTCTGTGATGTCTTGAAAGGCGGCGATCGCATAAATCACATTACCCTGTTCGTCAAAGACAGGAGTTCCCCATGCCTCAATGGGAATTGTGGTGGTGTTGTGGTAAAGTTCTATATCATCAACTCTAGTATGTTCGCCCTTTAACGCTCGCAGAAGTGGCATTCTCTCAGTTGGATATTTTTGATTGGTTCCAGCTAGATAAGCTTGATAAACCTCTGTCAGTTCATCGAGTGTCAGAGAAGGATCGATATCTTTAGCTAATAGCTGAGTTGCTTGTTGGTTGAAGTAATAAGGGTGACCCAATTTATCTACAACTGCAACACCTACTGGAATGGCTTCCAGAAATTGAGCCATTTGGCTTTCGCTCTTTTGCAGTTTTGCATAAATCCTGGCATTTTCGATGGCAATGGCTGCTTGAGTTGATAACAGATGCAAAAGTTGCGATCGCTCTGATGTAAAGGCTCCAGTTGCTAATTGATTTTCTAAATACAATACACCGACAAGTTTACTTTGATTAAGTAGTGGTAAACAGATAATCGAGTGAGTTTGATTATTCTGAATATACGGTTCATTTGTAAAATTACCTTCACGAGTTGCATCATTTAAAATAATAGATTCATGAGTCCGAATCACATACTGGATAATTGATTCTGGTAGGTAATTTTTAGTGGGGAGTGATTGCAACACTCGCGTAGTACAAACACTTTCACCATTAGCTAGTTCACAAGAAGCTTCAATCAGCCATTCTCCTGATTTTTCCAAAATCAAAAACCCTGTTTGTGCCCCAGCATTTTCAATTAATATCTCCATCAAGGAATTAAGCAACTGATCCAGTTCAATTTCACTGGAAATTGCTTGCGATGCTTTCATCACCGTCGCCAAATCGAGATCGACATCTGAGTTATTAGAAGTGGTTCCTGAAGTAGTGCGAATTGGTGTACTATTTTTAGCTGACGGCTGAGAAAATAGCTGTGGATACCGAGTTTCTAAATCTCTTACCTTGGCAGTTGCTCCCCAACGTTCATAGCAGTAGTGAGCCTCTTTCATGTAGGTTTGAGCAATCTTTGTTCTACCCCGTTCTAAATAAAACTTAGCGGCTAACTCATAAGCTAATGCCTCTTCCTGAATAAATTCGTTTTCAGAAGCACCAGATATGGCTTGTTCATAAAACTCCTCCGCTTCCAAAATTTGTCCTAAAACTCGCGCTTTCTCTGCCTCGACCAAATAAAATTTGTGTAAATAATTCATGGGGGCATAATCCGCCCATTTTTGCATCTTTTGTTGGTTGATATTAACGCGACTTATCCAAGTTTCTTTTTGCAATTCCGTAGCATTAGTCAACGCATTTAAATGCGCTAGAGAATCATATAAATGGAATAGAGATGCAGCTATCAATGCTGTTACTCCATCTAAATACTGTTCTGCCTTAATAGCATTCTGTACAGCTTGATCATACTCACCAAATAGATAACATAATATAAGTTTATTCAAATACAAATAGTGAATTTCCGGTCTATCATTTGCTGTAATAGCAGATGGTAGCGATGGCGTTCCGCCCACCAAAAGTAATCGATCTTCATTGTATGCACAACCAATTAAACGACATGGATTTTCAGATCGACCTAGCAAGTTAAGAACGGTTTGCCAGAATATTGCAGTCCAGTTGAAGGGATTTTCCCGTCTGATTTGACTGATAGCCTGACTGTAGGTTGCGATTTTTTGTTCTAGTTCTGTAAGTTCCTGACCTATAAAATAGGAGTGACAACATACGTTATATGCAGCATAACCAGCAAATTCAAATTCTCCAGTTTCCACTCCGTTTTGATAAGCATCAATCAGAATTGGTAGTGTTTCCTTGATATGTTCTTTCCAGTGGATTACATGAGTCCCTAATACTTCCAATGCCTTAGTATTCTCTTTCTTGGCATTTAATTTTTCCGTTAAACTTAAACTCAATTTTCCGAATTGATAGCCAAGTTCAATGTCTTGAACTACTCCACACAAAATTAGTCCGTAGGCAGCATAACTAAGTGGCGAATAAGTAGCATTACCATAATTGATTGATAGGTTCACCATTTTGCATACAATCAATACCATCAAATTAGGTGACACCATAAAAGCAGCAGCAACAACACTCGATAAGATATGTATTGCTGCCAGTGCTTCTGGTGCTGTCATCTTCGGAAAATTAATAAACTCTTTGATTTCTCGGTCAGCTAATAATGAAGCAGTTTCTTCTAATCCTCTTTGAACATCCAACTGACTAGGAGTTTCTACGATGTTTACTTCCAATAGCTTCAATACTTCCAATCCTATTTTCAGTGCTTCTTGAGGATTGCCCTGTGACAAACAAGCTTGAATTCTGCTATCGTAAATTTTCACTTTGTCAATCACTGTTTTAGCAAAGGCTAGTACCACTTTTACTAATGACTCCATCTCGCTGAAGTGACCAGTGAGGTATGCCACTGTTGCTGCTTCTGAGTACAAATCAAGAGTTAGGTGATACTCATTCTCCCAACTCTCTGCACTCAGAAATTTCAGCCCCACATTGAAATACTTGAAAGCCGCTTCATAAGCTGTTGCTGCCTTTGCTTTTTGACCCGCGATTAAATTTAATCTAGCAATTTCATTTCGTTCGGGTTGATCGGTGACAAGTTCAATCCCATGATTGAGATGATCAACAATTGCAAACAGCCTGTCTGTTATCCGCTCTAGAGAATTATTTTTCAGCAGATTACGACCAATTTGTAAATGAATAACTTGTTTGTACGCCTTATCAATTAAGGTATAGGCAGCTTGCTGTACGCGGTCGTGCAAAAACTTAAATTCTTGAACTAACAAGTTTTCGTCTAACTCAGATAAAGGTTGAATTAATCCAGCTTGGATCACTGCTAGTAAATCTAGAGAAACTGCTTGAGGAGATTGCTTACAAACAATTGATAACGTATTTAAATTAAATTCAGCCCCGACACAAGCGGCTAACTGGAGAATTTGCTGTGTAACCTCTGGTAGTTTCTTTAACTTGCGAAGCATCAACTCCACAACATTATCTGTGATATTTTGAGCTTGAATTTGGGCGATGTTCCATTGCCACCCCCCTGCACTTCCCACGCCACTTCTCTCAACGGGGGGAACCCCTGCACGAGAGTGACTCCCCTTAGTAAGGGGGGCTTGAGGGGGATCAAAGGTTAATAGATTTTCGCTATACAGCATTCTCAAAAATTCATTGACAAAGAAAGGATTGCCCTCGGTTTTACGCAGCACTAACTCAGCTAAGGAACGAACAGTGTCAGTATTATGATGCAGCGTCTCGGCAATCAACTGACTCAACGGCTCCAAGGTTAAAGGTGTCAGGATAATTTCCTGAAGCACTGCTCCTTGTTTTCGCAGTCTCTCCAAGGTTAATACTAGTGGATGGGTGGGATTTACTTCATTATCTCGATAGGCTCCAATTAAAAATAAGGATTGGGTTTGCTCATCCAGCAGCATCAACTCAATTAACTTTAGCGTTGCAGAGTCTATCCACTGCAAATCATCTAGAAAAATTACCAGGGGATGTGACTCTGAACAAAACACCCGTATAAACTGCCCAAAGACTCGATTAAAGCGATTTTGAGCTTCCGTGACTCCAACTTCCGGTACGGGGGGCTGCTTGCCAATAATCAGTTCAACTTCCGGGATGACATCAATGATGATTTGTCCATTACTTCCCAAAGCCGTTAAGAGTTGCGATCTCCACTGTTGCAACTGCTGATCCGGCTCACCCAGCAGTTGTTGTACCAATTTTTGTAGAGCATCGGCGATCGCGCTGTAGGGAATATTGCGCTGAAATTGATCAAATTTCCCCCAGATAAAATAGCCACGCTTTTGGGTGATTGGTTTATAAATTTCCTGCACTAATGCTGATTTCCCAATTCCAGCATAGCCAGAAACCAGCATCATTTCGACTTTGAATGTTGGTTTGCTAGTTTGTGCCTGTTCTGAAGTCTTTTCTGCATGATTTTGTGAAGAAGCTACGCGATTATCCTTCCCTGCGGGAGGCTGCGCCAACGGACAAGCTACGCGAACAAAAGCCGCCAATAACATGGCAACTTCCTTGTCTCTTCCATACAGTTTTTGGGGAATTTGAAACTGATCCCAAACGTCTTGCAGACCCAATTGAATGCTATCAATTTGACCGCTTTTTTTAAATTGGTCAGCACAAATTTCTAAATCTGCTTTGATTCCCCAAGCACTTTGATAGCGTTCTTCTGCATTCTTCGCCATCAGTTTCAAAACAATATCTGAAACTGGTTTAGGAATCGTTGCATTCAGTTCATGAGGTGGAGGGGGCTGTTTAGCAATATGACAGTGGACTAACTCAAGGATGTCCGTTGTGGGAAAAGGCAGGTGTCCGGTTAGAAGTTCATAGAGCGTTACACCTAGCGAGTAGAAATCGGTGCGATAATCGAGCAAACGGTTCATTCGTCCAGTTTGCTCTGGCGACAGGTAGGCCAGCGTTCCTTCTAAAACATGAGGGCTTTTGAAAGTTGGATTCGTGCGGTTAAATTGGGTGGCAATCCCGAAGTCAATAATTTTGACAACCCCAGTATCCGGATTGAGAACAATGTTTCCAGGATTGATATCCTTATGAATGATATTGGCTGCATGGATTCTGCCCAGAATATCGGTAAGGTCGATGGACAGACTCAAAAAAGCAGATAAAGGCATGGGGCAAAAATCTGGACGCTTATGCATCCATTGCTCTAAAGACTCTCCGCCAAAGTCTTCTAGGAAAATGACGAGTGTTCGTTGATAGTCCTGCTGACTATATGCCTTGATAACTCCTTCCAGGTTAAAGGAACGGGTAATTTCATATTCTTGTCTGTAGCGAGTCAGTTCTTGAGGAGAAGGATAATCTTGCTTGAGCATTTTGACGATGATCCGTCGATTATCTTGCACTCTGATCCCCCGATACACCAGAGATGCCGAACTCTCATAGATTTGGCTTTGAATGGCAACTCCAGGTAGGGTAATCATTGCGTTCTCTTTCGATGATTATCATGAACCACATCGCTAATTATACAGTTTGTGATTTGTTTTCATGATAATGACCAAAATTGCTCCAGAGCGAGAAGCATTGGCTATCCTCATTAGTACTCAATCACCAACTACTTTTGACCACACCCAATCTTTCCTATGAAACGGTGCGAACAATCTCTAATTAGGGCTTGCTGAATAAATCTGAAAAATTTACAGGTAAAGGGTTTTAGCTATTTTGAATTTCAAAAAGTGCCAGCTTTTATAAGGTGGCAACTGAAAAACCTTGCATTTAATTCCTACTTCAAGAAAAAATCGTTCCTATCCAATTCTTGAAACTGTTCCCTGTTCCCTAGTCCCCACAGATAACTTTTTCAGCAAACCCTAATTAGGAGAGCGATTTTTTTCGGGGTAGATGGGTATTAACAGAGTTTTGAATTAGAAATTTTATTGTGATCAAATCAGTCACTATCATAAACTATTCTACTTTTGTACAATTGTACAAAAGTAGAATAGTTCAAAGAGACAAGAATATAATAGTCTAATTATAGTAAAGTATTTTCATACATAGATACAATTATATTATGTCAAACACGCCAACAGTTGTTACCTTGGGTCTAGCAGGAGGACAGGGGAAATCGACAGTAGCACTGATGCTAGGGAGATATTTAGGGAAATTAGGAATTCCCGTCTTGTTCGTTGATGCAGATCCCCAATCGAGCCTGACTAGCTTTCTGGGGGTAAAAGTAGAACCATCAACCCCAACACTACTGGAAGTTCTGACTCAGCCAGAAGATAAAACGAGAATTATTGATGCCATTGCCTCAGTGCCAGACGGACAAATAAGAGAACGCACCATTAGCAATGCCAACTTGTTTTTGATTCCTTCCGATGATGGACTTGAGAGTGCTAATTACAAACTGGCATCTAGCGGACTGAGCTTATTTATCCTCAGAAATCGCCTGCAACCAATCATCAATAACTTTGGCGTAGCAATTGTAGACCCACCGCCTGAGAGATCACACTTAGCACAAACATCCTTGGGGGCTGGGGATAAATGGGTAATTCCCGCAGAATCTAACGTCAAGGGAGTGCAATCGCTCTTGCGGACCTTAGAACTAATCAAAGAATTTAAACCAGCACTCCCCTATGGCGAACTGCTAGGCGTAGTCCCATTTCGCGCTCGCTGGACTGGACTGCATCCGACAAAAGCCACCCAATCCAGCATTGATACCATGCGGCAGTTAGTCAAAGATGAATTAATGTTGCCCCATATATTAGAGTCAGATGTCTACAAAAATGCTATCAATTATCGAGTTAGCCCTTCCGACTTAGGACAAGCATCACTTGAGTACGCGATTCAGATTTTAGCACAACGTTTAAAACCAGCCTTGCTAGAAAAATATGCCAAATTAATCCCCATAGAAACAGCTTAATCATACTTACGAAAAAGCAGAACGTCATCAAGGCTTTAGCCGCTAAATTTCCCTACCACTTACCAAGCATTTTATGAGTAATTTAAACGAGAACATTAATAATATAAATATGTTAGAAGAAATCCGCCGGAGAGCTACACAGCCAACAGTACCAACAAGGCAAGATGTACTATTACAGACCCAGCCAATTACTCCCGTTACTCAAATAGAAGAGAACTCTACCGTTAATAATGAAGGGTCAGAACTAAAACAACTAGAAGAGAAACTAGCCAGCTACCCCGAAATTTCCCCACGTATCCCAGTCAGATTAGAAGTGCCAATAAAAGAAGAACTAGACAAACTTTGCGCTCAAGAGAAAATAACTATTGAAACCTTATTAGAAGCTTTTTATATCACCTGCAAAGACAAAGATACAGTGATGAAACAAGTCCTTAAAGAAGCAAAAAAAAGACTGAAAAATCGCAAAGAAGCAGGTAATATTCGCTCCAGCATTACTCGTTTAACTAACTTGACTAAAAAACAAAAATAGCAGGAGTCTTGTGCCGGATAAATTCATAGGTTGAGCAAAATCAGCTTGGCTGTGGAGTTACAGCAGTTTGTGATCAAACCCGCCACAAGAAGAGCTATCTAAATAGACTCAAAAAATAAGCCACAATGATTAAACCAGTTGAGAGCATTTTCATCAGTAATAGCATTAATAGCTAGGGTAATAGCTTCATCAAGAGCATCGAATGTGCGAGCTTTAGCAGAACGCAGAATTCCTTTTAATTTTGACCAACATAACTCAATTGGAGATAAATCAGGCGAGTAGGGAGGTAAAAATTTAATAGAGAGGGTAAATGAGCAATCGAACAGAAAGTTACGCTAAGGCTGTAACTCTTACTGGATAAGCATTCTGTCAATCAATATTTTTGGTAATTCTCAACGTACCAATTAATCCAAAGTTTATTTGATACAGCATTTGACAACGTAGTCATAAGGATTTGGGGTAAAGACGAGATACGCGCAAAATTTAGCACGACGTAAAGTTTTGTAAAGTAGTCATGTATTTATGTCTTTCAAACATTGCCTAGTTGGGTTCATTTTAGGCAATATTTGAGATTGAATCTAATGAAATGATAGGGTTTGAAGCTTTTTTCCTTGACCCACCCACTTCCCTTTTCGGTCAAGTTAATTTGAAGGGCTGTGACTTTGGCGATAGCTTCGCTCACCGCAGGTATCGCTTCAATTACCACTAACTGTAACGTTATTTTTACAAAAGAGGGGATAAATGAAAAAATAACTAATGAATAGCCGAAATTCAGGGGTATTTGTTAAGGTTCTTTATATTTCTTAATATCGTGATAAATTTTGCGCGTATCTTGTCTTTACCCCGATTTCAGGCTACAAAAACTAGAGGCGTTCAAATGGTACAGTTTTATCCATGCTTGTCAGGATGTTACTAACGGGTCATCAAGTCCTTATCGTAACTTTCTGCATGGCTGCTCATTTAGCCCCCTAAACTATAGGCACGCTGGCGCGAACGCCAGTCGGTACAACGCGGGGAACCCTCGCAACGCGCTGGCTCACAATCAATAAAACTGTGGTAGGAAAGGTAATATTTCTATGAGGCAATTGTCACTGTTTGATATGTCAGGGTTTGAGAAGTGCTGAATTTTTTGGAGGAGCTATTATGTTCCTGGACGAGAGCGAATATGATCGGGTATATGATGGCGGTCGCCTAATATTTCCAACAAAGGACCATTAACGTCAAATTTAACCATACTTACTGATGCAACCAAAATATTTACCCGATAACGGTAGCGTCCCAAATCAATTCCCAGCAGACTGCCCTGAATACATAAAAGAATTATTAGAAACGGTTGATAAAGAACCATCAGAGCTAGGTTATGTGTTTGGTAGATGGACAGCAGAAAGATTAGCTACCTATTTAAAAGAAAAAACGGGAATTGAGTTAAGTAGTTCTCAAGTAAGGAGGATATTAAAACGAAAAAAGTATAGTTATATCTGGGCAAGATATAGCTTAGATAATAAACAAGATCCAAAGAAAAGAGCAGAATTTAAAGAGAGGCTTTCTAGCTATTTATCAATAGCTAGAGAGAATCTAGAGCTAATGCAGGTATGGTTTTGGGACGAAAGCGGCTTTAGTTTACGAGTAATTCGTCGGAAGAATTGGGGTAAGCGAGGTAAACGCAAAAAGATTACAGGACAACGACGGCGTGGACGAGTAAATGTCATGGGAGGAATTCGTGAAGGAGATCGGAAACGGGTATGTTTTTTTGTAGAAAAAGGTGAGGGAAATATTTTCTATGAACAGTTAAAGCAGCTAAATAAAGTTATCCAGGAAGAGTGGATAAGTCAAGGGAATTGTGGTGATGATTTTCAGAAATATGGACCAAAAATTATTATTTTAGCAGAAATGTTGAATGTCGCAACAAAACTTTACATAACAAAATATAATTGTCCTATCAAGGGGTTAATTGTTAACATTTCATAATATCCTCCATCCAATGCACATAACTGATTTGTTGACACATACAGGCTTGCAAATAGCGAAATTTATCTAATATTTTTTCACCCCATTGTTTGGGAACAGATACAAGTTGTAAAATCAGATAAGCAATCAGACTTGCATAGATTTGGATGGTAATACCATTAACATTTTTGGTAATTAATCTATCGAGTTTTAGATGCATCTTTAAGAATTTCCATAACAGTTCAACTCCCCACCGTAAGCGATAAATAGTTCTAATTTCATCATCGCTAACTGCTGCATCTCCATTCGCAGGTAAATTAGTGACTAAGCGAAATTCAGTTTTCGTTTCTAAATCACAAAAATTAATCACTCTATAAGATTGAGCATCTGTCGATGAACCAATTTTCACTAGTTCGGTTTCTGACTCAAACTCTAGCTTCCAATTATTCTTAATCCGCAAGACAAAATATTTGTTATCTTGTACTAATTCTTGAATAAAATTTAAACCAGCAAATCCTCTATCCATTACCCCGACAGCATCTACTGGTAAATTAGACATCATCTTTGAGCCAAATTTATAATCATGATTATGACCAAAGTTGATGAAATTATTTTCTGGACTTCCCGTAGCCAGATTGAGGGAACTAAACAGTTTAACTTGATGATGACCTAGCACCCATAGCAACTTACTTGTCAATGTAATAATTGTTGAATCAATTGGACATATTGCATATTTATCATGTAACTTTTTGTGGATTTTATTCTGGACTAATTGATTTAATTGATGATAAATTTTCTGGAATACTTCTTGACTTCTATGAGTGTTGGCTTTAGAAAATGTGGAAATATCTACATCAAATCCTGTATTATTTAATCGTTTAAATAAATCCCGCATACTCGTTAAGCTATTATCCAGAGCATAAGCCAACCAACACTCAACAAAAAGACGGCTGTTCAAAACAGGATAATCATTTTTGGGTAGCCCTCCCAGGATATTTTTGACAATCTTGGGAAATGAGTTTATCATCATGGTTAATCAAAATATTTTAATCCTTCGCCCAAAATTTAACATATTTTGGGCTATTTTTATCAGGTTTTTCTTAACATTCAACACTTCTGTTATTTTAGATAATGCTAGTTTTCATAAACGGAAAGATTTTATCAGTAAAATCTCCGAAGAACTTCCTAACTTTATTCTGGAATTTTTACCTGCATATAGTCCTGATTACAACATTATTAAATTAGTCTGGTATTCATGTAAAGAATACATTGCTCACCGTCTATTCCAATCTGTAGATGAGTTAAAATCTTTATTAGATAGGTTGTTGAATCAAGGTGAGTTAATTATTAAGTGGCATCGGCAGATAAAAAATAAAGGCAATAATCACTATGTTGCAACTTAAATGCCGATTAGCTTATTATGCAACGCCAAATTGCATTCTACTCTCAATACCTTAACCAAATTACGAGGGTTCAACGGCTGTAGAAGCATTGTGAATACGACCAAGAGAGGCAAACTTGGCAAAAATCTGGGCTAATAAAATAGACCTCTTGCAGAATTCATTTTATGTTAGAGTAGAGGGTTGGTTTAATTTTAGCCAAAAGTTAGAATTAAACGCCTATCTTTAAATTTTCGATTGCAACAACGCCCAAACACACATAAAACCTAAAACCTCTAATTGTACCACAGAAACAATTGTGCAAGAGGTCTAATAGGCTCTGGTTGTTCGGGAAGCATTTTTAACATTTCACGAACATATCGAAAACCACGGTACCCGGATTTCTCACTTGTGAGAAAAAATCATCGACATAAGCAAAATTTAGGACAGTTGAATTGATACATCCTTGTGCTAGAGTTGAAACTAGGGTAGACAAACGTATAAACCGAAGATAAGAAAATATATATAAGACAATAAATATAACATATACAGAGATAAAAAAGCTTAAAAAGAGAAATAGGTATAGTAAAACCAGGGTTGAATCAAGTAAATTCACCCGAATAGCAAGCTAATAACTAGAATTTCAATTAAGTGAGAATCAACCAGGACAGGAGGAACGAAATAAATAATTGTAGACCAAAGCAAAAATTTCTTTGTAGGGGCAAGTGCTACTAATTGAAATTAAAACTTTTCGGCTAATAATTTCTGATTATGTAGGACAAGACGCTTTTTTGTTAGAAGCTTTTGCCCGTGCTTACAGCATTGAAATCAATATAGATAAAAAGTCATGACTTTGCAACAGTCTCTTCTCAGTTTTTCTCACTTTGATGTTCTGCAAGAACAAGATCATACTTGGTTAATGTCGATTGCCCAGATCCAATCCTATCCAGTCGGCACATCTTTAATTCAAGCAGGTCAACAAAATCATTCCCTTTATCTCGTTTTGAAAGGTAGTCCCGTCATCCAGTTACCTGACTTCGATGGCAAAGGAGAAGACCTAATTCCGCTGGCAGTAGGAGCATTCATTGGTGAGACAGCACTTCTAGACGATCATCCACCATCGTTCACAGTGAAAGCTAATGAACCAGTTGAAGTCTTAAAAATTTCCAAACAAGCCCTTGCTAATCAATTGAAGAGCGATCGCTCTTTTGCGGCTCGGTTTTATCAACTTTTAGCAATCAAGCTTTCTGAGCGGTTAAGGCAATTGTCTACCCTAATGGCAAAACGACAAATCAAAGAAGGCGAACCTCTGCGTAAAGTGCTGATGGTGTTTGCTACATTGAATGACAGTGATGTAGCTTGGTTATTAGCCAACGGTGCGGCAGAAAAAGCACCACTGGGTACAGCCCTGATTCAGCAAGGCAAGGCAGTACCAGCTATTTATTTACTACTGGATGGCATTTTGGGTATTTATATCTCCACCAGCGACGGTGGTACAACACAAGAAATTGAAGTCGCCAAGCGAGTCAAAGGGGATATTTTGGGGGAAATGTCCTTCGTGGATGGTGGTTCGGCTTCTGCGACGGTGAGAGCGTTAGAAAATGCCTGGTTTTTGGCTATTCCTCAACCGATGCTCGCAGAAAAAATGAAAACCGATCAGGGGTTTTCTAGTCGCTTCTATCAGGCGATTGCCCAAATTATGACCACACGCTGCCAGAATTTACTGGTACAGAGTAGAGCTAATCTCACTTCTGAGTCAGTTGATATGCTTTCAGCAGACATTGAAGTAGAAGATGAACTGGATCTCGATATTTTGGAAGGAACGGCGATCGCAGGGAAACGCTTCGATTGGATGATTCAACAACTGCACCGCTAGATTTTTGAGGAAATTTTCGATGGTTCATAATCGAGACAAGAAAGAAGGTTTATTCCGCCAGGAATCCCTGGAACGGTTGTCATCCCCAGAGCGACTCGATCAACTGATGAAGGTAGTTAATCCAGTAGATTGGTTAACTCTATCAACCTTCGCAGGATTGGTAGTTGTCGGTTTGGTTTGGAGTATTGCTGGACGTATCCCCATCACAGTGGAAGGACGGGGGGTTTTGATCCAACCACGTCAATTAGTTGAATTTCAATCGAATATCTCTGGACAGTTGAAATCCTTGAATGTGCAGGGTGGACAGTGTGTTCAAAAAAATCAATTATTGGCAACAATTGACCCGATTGATCTACGGCAGCAGTTGCAGTTGGCTCAGGGGAAACTAACCCAAGTTCAGACTCAGGCTCAAGATTCACTTGCACTCTCTAGCCAGCGATTGACAATAGAACGTAGTGCGAACATTGCTACTCGCTCCAGCTTTGAACAACGCCTCAAAGATACCCGTGCCTTGACTCCCGTATTGCGAGCCAAAGGACTGGATGCCACTCAAGAGGAGCGTCGCAGCCTGGAACAACGCCTGAAAAATGCGCGATCGCTTGTTCCCGTGATGCAGTCGCGGCTGGAAGAACGAAAAACTTTGCAATCACAAGGGGGAATCAGCCGTGATTCAATTTTGCAAGTTGAGCAAGAATATATCCAGGCACAGGAAGAAGTTGCCAATATTGAGGTCCAACTCAAGGCGTTAGAGGTTAAAAGTACAGAGACTGAACGTCAGTATTTAGAAAATCTTCGCAGTGTAAGTGATCTACAGGCGCAACTGCAAGAATTGGATGCCAAAAGCAAGCGGCTTGACCAGGAGAATTTAGATACTGTTACCCAACGCGATCGTGAAATTCAGGAAGTCAGTCGTGAAATTACCCGGCTAGAACAGCAAATTGTCAGCAATAGCAAGATTGTCAGCACTCACGCAGGCTGCATTATTGAAATGAATGCCACATTGGGGCAAGTTGTACAACCAGGTACGAAACTCGGCTATCTGCAAATCGCAGGACAGAATAGAACCATCACGGGGATTGGCTACCTTGCCGTCAAAGATGGCAAGCGGATTAAACCCGGCATGAAGATCGCTATTACCCCGGATACAGTGCAGCGAGAGCGGTTTGGAGGCATTCTCGGTCAAGTGACACAGGTTTCATCGCTGCCCATCACGAAAGAAGGAATATTATCAGCTATTGGCAATGCTGAGTTAGCGCAAACTTTCTTGGGAACAAATGGAGCAGTGATCGAGATAGAAGCAGCATTAGAATCTGATCCCAACACAGCCAGCGGTTACAAATGGTCTTCTTCCAAAGGAACACCAGAAAAAATTACCCCTGGAACAACAGCAAGGATGAGAATCACCGTTGAAGAACGATCGCCTATTACCTTTGTGCTGCCATTTCTCCAAGAACTCAGTGGCTTAAAATAGGCTTTATATTTCCTTTCATCATAAACAGGACTTACGCAAAACCTAGTTCAAATACTGTCATTGCGGCCTAATGAAGCAATTTCAAACTCCGAGTTCCCTGTTCCCTAAACTCACAGACAACTTTTTCCGCAAACCCTAATTAACCCTTTCATCTCTCCCTATCGCTTATGCAACTGTTGGAAAAAACCAAAACATCACTCTCTGAATCTGCCAAAAAAATACAGCCCAAACCTGGCAATACTCGCATTAAAACGCCAACACTATTGCAAATGGAAGCAGTCGAGTGTGGTGCGGCTGCGTTAGGAATTATGCTGTCCTATTATGGTCGAATTGTGCCATTATCAGAACTGCGTACCAGTTGTGGGGTATCCCGCGATGGCAGTAAAGCGTCTAACTTACTGAAAGCAGCCCGTAACTTTGGCTTACAGTCCAAGGGATTTAAGAAAGAAGTTAATCAACTGCGGGAAATGAAACCGCCCTATATTGTCTTCTGGAACTTCAATCACTTTCTTGTCGTTGAGGGATTTGGGGGCGATCGCGTTTTCTTAAACGACCCAGCAACAGGTCCACGCAGTGTCACCGCTCAAGAGTTTAGCGAGGCTTATACAGGTATTGTCCTAGTCATGGAACCCGGTGTTGAGTTCAAGAAAGGCGGACGCAAACCCAGCACCATTCAAGCCCTGTCCAAACGACTCAAAGGCTCAACCAAGGAAATCCTCTTTTGTATCCTGACCAACTTTGTCCTAGTGCTACCGGGAATGGCGACAGCAGTCTTTGCCCAAGTCTTCATTGATAATGTACTGATTCAAAACCAGGTAGCCTGGATTCGTCCCTTATTGGGAGGAATGTTTATAGTCATTTTGGTACAAACTGGATTGATCTCCTTACAATTCAAAAAATTGCGCTACCTTCAGTTGCGCTTATCAATTCAAATGACAGGGCAGTTTTTATGGCATACCCTGCGTTTACCTGTAGGTTTCTATGCCCAACGGTTTGCTGGAGAAATTAGTAGCCGCATGGGGCTGAATAATCAGGTGGCAGATTTACTATCCGGACAACTAGCACGTAGCGCCGTTGATGTAGTCATGGCGACCTTTTACATCATCTTGATGGTAATGTATGATCCCGTCCTGACCCTAATATCTATTATCTCTGTTGTCACCAATATTTTGATGTTGCGCTGGGTTTCTCGCCAACGTACAGATAACTATATGCGGCTCAATCAGGATGGAGGAAAAATAGCCGGTATTGAAATTAGTGGTCTACAAAGTATTGAAACTATTAAATCAGCAGGTTTAGAATCGGATTTCTTTGCTAAATGGGCTGGATATTACGCCAAATCCATTACTGCCCAACAGGATATGCTCAAAGGAGATTTACTCCTGGGCGCATTACCCACATTACTCTCCACTTTGTCATCTATGCTGTTGTTAGTCATCGGTGGTTGGCGAGTCATAGATGGGCATTTGACTATAGGGATGCTGATCGCATTGCAAGGATTAACCAACCGCTTCCAAAGGCCTATTGGAACCCTCATGGGTTTGGGTAACCAAATTCAACAACTCGGTGGTAGCCTTAACCGTCTGGATGATGTGCTGCTAAACCCTATTGATCCTGTACTCAAGGCAGAAACGGCTACTGGGTTACAACTAGCAACCCCGCTAGAAATCTGCCGTTTGCAAGGCTATGTGGAACTCCGTAATGTCACCTTTGGTTATAGTCCTGTAGATGAACCGTTGATCAAAAACTTTAGCTGTTCTCTTAAACCAGGACAGCGAATTGCTTTTGTTGGCAGTAGCGGTTCAGGTAAATCTACTGTCTCCAAGTTAATTACAGGGCTATATACACCCTGGGAAGGGGAGATTTTATTTGATGGTATTCCCCAACAACAGATTCCCCGTGCGGTGATCACCAATTCCCTCTCTATGGTAGAGCAGGACATTTTCCTATTTGGCGGTACTGTACGAGATAATTTGACTCTGTGGGATGACACTATTCCTGATACTCAATTATTACAAGCGTGCCAGGATGCGGCCATTTTGGATGCGGTTATGGCTATAACTGGAGGGCTGAATGGCAAGTTATTGGAGGGTGCAGCAAACTTGAGTGGGGGACAACGACAACGGATGGAAATTGCCCGCGCTCTGGTGAATAATCCTTCAATTTTGGTGATGGATGAGGCCACAAGTGCGCTAGATAGTGAAACTGAAAAGGTGATCGATCGCAATATTCGTCGTCGGGGTTGTACTTGTATTGTTGTTGCACATCGTCTCAGTACAATTCGGGATTGTGATGAAATTGTAGTTATGGAAAAAGGACAGGTGGTACAACGGGGTACTCATGAAGAAATGAAGAATGTAGCAGGAGTTTATTCTCGGTTAATTCAGTCTGCTTGATCAAAGGCGATCCAATACTGCTCCGTTAAGACTTTTTGTAGGTTGGGTTGAACGATAGTAAAACCCAACAAATGCTTGTAAATGTTGGGTTATGGCTTCACCACACTTCCTGAACGTTCCGATTGCTCCGCAACGCTAACGCGAACAATCCAACCTACGTAATTTCATTTTTTGAGCTTAACCGACAAGTATTGAAAAGCGATCGCATTTTTTCAGAGGGCTAGTAACTGATCTAAGTGGACTCGTCGCCCCCTCAACACCGCACCTTTAGGTCGGTGATTGTCAAATAGTGGTTACTAGCCCTAGTCGCCAGGAATGTAATAAATTAGACCTTTCAAACACCCTCTAAGGGAATATCGCACTAGGATCTAAAGGTATTGGTGTCAATCCAGGAACCCCACTAGCCGGATTGCTCTTAGTGCCGGGTGCCCCCTCGTAGCTGTCATAGCTTGAGTCTATGGGTCTAATTTTCATCGGAGGAACGTCTCCAGTAACTGTCCCTATAGAATCAGTACCACCAGCTTGTGCCTCCAATTCTTCTAGTGACAATTCATCTTCTTCAAGATTTTCTGCTGGATTTACTTCGTTTTCAGACATAATGATTTTTGGTTGTATAATTTGCTTGGTATACGCTCAATAAATGGGTGCGGACTGCCTGTTCGGGAACGATTTTACCCCATTCAAGGCTTGTCATGGAAAGATTTACCCCGGATTATTGAGCGTTTAGGGGAACTCAAAGGTGAACTCTATTGTATTATTAGGATCGGGAGTAACTTCATGCCCTTTAGTGCCTTTTGCCCCCACGTAGCTGGTATAGGATGAGTCTATTTTCAGAATCAAACCTTCATAATCTTCGCCAGTACCACCAGCTTGTGCCTCCAACTCCTCTAGTGACAATTCATCCTCTTCAAGATTTTCTGCTGGATTTACTTCGTTTTGAGACATAATGATTTTTGGTTGTATAATTTGCTTGTATTATTATAAGGAAACTTTCTCGAAAAGAATATGCGTAACAATACCAAAATATTGCGTTATTTTGACTACGTAGATAGTAATATATATTGCAACTACAAAAAGACAAATATTTTGTGGTACGAATTCAGAATAGTTGGAAACTAGAATTTAGATCAAATAACTATACCGGAATCTATAGAGCTTGCTGATAGCGGAGCGTGGCGTTAGCCATATAAATCTAAAACCGTTTATTAATAAGGGTTTCGATAATTTTTGTCACAAAAAGGTGCAAGGTTTTGGCTGATTGTGTCTCAAGAGGATTAACAGCCCCGACTGGTCGCCAGGGCTGTAATAAATTAAACTTTTCAAACACCCTCTAAGGGAAATTAACTTGTACGTCTAGTGGTTTGCTATGGAACTTATGAGACTCATTCCCCAGAGTGCCAAGTGCCCCCTGGTAGCTGGTATAGGATGAGTCTACTCCGGTATTCAACCCTGCGTCTCCCATCACAATACTATTCTCGAATACGTCCGAACTACCACCAGCTTGTGCCTCCAACTCTTCTAGTGACAATTCATCCTCTTCAAGATTTTCTGCTGGATTTACTTTGTTTTCAGACATAATGATTTTTGATTGTATAATTTGCTTGTATTATTATAAGAAAACTTTCTTGAAAAGGATAAGCGTAACAATACTGGAATATTGCGTTATTTTGACTACATAGATAGTAACATATATTGCAACTACAAAAAGACAAATATTTTGTAGTACGAATTAAAAATAGTTGGAAACTAGAATTTAGAGCAAACAACTATACCCGAATCCATAGGGCTTGCTGATAACGGAGCTTGGCGTTAGTCAGATAAATCTAAAACCTTTTATTAATAAAGGTTTTGCGGATTTACAGAACAAAAAATTCCCAGGTTTTGGCTGATTGTGTCTCAAAACGGTTGCATTTTTCCTTGTCGGATATGGGAAATTGAGCATATCCAGATAGTCAAAACTGTTTCCTGTTCCCTTCTTTTGTAATGAAATTTAACTTTTCTGCTTCCAAACTAAACCTAAATTTATGAAAAAAAGACTTGACCATAATTTTCCAGAACAAATTGTTAAAGGAAATATTCCTATATTGCTCAATCAACCCGATCAAGTTTCAATTGTGCAGTCGGGTGCAATGGCTGTATTTGCTGTTATAGCTATTAATGAAATTATACAAGGAGAACGCCGATTTCTGTTTGATGTTAATCCGGGCGATGCCTTATTTGGAATGGCTTCTGAGTCAAAAGAACCTACCTATCAACTAATTGCAGTCCCTTATGAAGAAACCCATCTCATTGCAATTGAGTTAGAAACTGATGATCAACAGGATCATACCTTAGAAGAATTGTTGCAGCAATGGAGCGATCGCTTAGTTGGAGTATTTGGTGGGACAGAGATTATTTTATCGAATATTAATACTATTCAAGTCCCTGGTTCAGCTTTAGTGAGCTATCGTCTAAACCAATTTCACATCAATTTTCAGTATTGTCTGCACCAACTGAACGAACAAGAAACCCAAAAACAAACACAACGATTTCAAAATCAGTTGCGGTTTAATAGCCAAGTTGCCGAACGAGCTATTGGGGATTTAACCGCAATTTTCAATCCCAAACAAGCCGAATTTATACAAGAAGGCGGCGCTTTATTAACTGCTGTGGGTGCGGTGGGTAAAGCTAGGGGTATTACCGTGCGGCCAGCAGCTAGATCCGAAGATATTGAACGAGTTAAAGATCCTCTAGATGCGATCGCTCGTGCTTCCCGATTTCGTACCAGGCGGGTTATCCTCGCCGGAAGTTGGTGGACCGCCGATTGTGGAGCATTATTAGCATATATGACCGACGGCTCACGACCAGTAGCTTTATTGCCTAAAGGATCTGATCAATACGAAATTTTTGACCCCGAATTCCAGCAACGAATTCCCGTCACAGCCAAAACCGCTCAACAAATCTCTCCAATTGCCTATATGTTTTATCGTCCTTTTCCTGAAAAGGCGATGACATCCCTAGACATCCTTAAATTCGCTACAAAGGGCAGAACCAGGGACATTATCAGCATTTTAGCCATTGGTATTGTCTCATCTTTTGTCGGTATGATTACTCCCTTAACAACGGGAATCTTGATTGAGAATGCCATTCCTGATGCAAATCGAAATCTGTTGTTTGAAATCGGGCTGTGTTTGCTGGGAGTTAGCTTTGGTACTACGATATTTGGCATTGGACAAAGCGTTGCCTCATCACGATTACAAACCTTTGCTGATATTGAAACACAATCGGCAGTTTGGGACCGACTCTTAAAACTCAAGGTATCGTTTTTTCGCAAGTACACAATTGGAGATTTGCAAGGTCGGGTTTCTGCTGTTTCGCAGATTCGGGGGTTGCTGAGTGGCACGATTCTACAAACCATTTTTAGCAGTTTCTTTTCATTCCTCAACTTGGGCTTGATGCTCGTTTATAGTCTGCCTCTCACAGGAGTAGCTGTAGGGATTGTCCTGATCAACATTATTGCCACAAATATCTTTGGTATCTACACCCGGCGCAAGATGCAGCCTTTACAAGAAATACAAGGAGATTTGAATGGACTAGTTATACAACTGATGAGTGGGGTTTCTAAACTGAGAATCGCTGGGGCTGAACAAAGGGCTTTTGCTTTCTGGTCTGGCAAGTTTAGACAACAATTACAACTTTCTCTCAGTACGGAGGCGCTGGAAGATGGGATGGGAGTATTCACGTCTGTCCTCTCCGTTGCTAGTCCGGCCGTATTGTTTTCGGTAGCCGCCATACTGATTGTTCCACCTGAGTCTGGTTCATTAATCATGCCTAATGCTGCACTCTCAACAGGAATGTTTTTAGCTTTTAATAGTGCCTTTGGGACATTCGTTGGTGGTGCAAATAGTCTTGGTAATGTCATAGTCCAGTTAGTGGAAATAAGCATTTTGTGGGAACGCGCTCGACCTATTATTGAAGAACTCCCAGAGGTTGATGAAGATAAAACCGATCCAGGACGATTAATGGGGGGAATTAAGCTAGATCGGGTGAGTTTCCGTTACGAAGAAGATAGCCCACTCACTTTAGATAACATCTCCATTGAAGCAAAAGCCGGCGAGTTTATTGCGTTGGTTGGACCTTCTGGTAGTGGTAAATCAACTACTGTCCGGTTGTTGCTTGGCTTTGAGCAACCTGAAGACGGCACAATTTATTATGATGGACAGGATGTATCTGGTTTGGATATTACAGCAATCCGGCGACAGTTGGGCGTAGTGCTGCAAAATGGTCGGATCAATAGTGCTTCTATTTTTGAAAATATTTCTGGTGGCGCACTGGTAACAATGGATGAAACCTGGGAAGCGGCGCGAATGGCTGGCTTTGCCGAGGATATTGAAAATATGCCGATGGGTATGCACACAGTGATTTCGGAAGGGGGAACGAACCTTTCAGGTGGTCAAAGACAGCGTTTACTGATTGCTCGGTCCCTGGTGCTAAAACCTAAAATCTTGATTTTTGATGAAGCAACCAGTGCTTTAGATAATCGAACACAGGCGATCGTTAGTGAGAGTCTTGAACACTTGGAAGTTACCCGGATTGTCATTGCCCATCGTCTTAGCACAATTCGTAATGCTGACCGAATTTACGTTATTGCATCTGGGCAAGTTGTACAAGAAGGAAATTTTGATCATTTAATGCAGCAAGAAGGACTTTTTGCAGATTTAATGAATCGTCAAATGGTGTAGTGTGAAGACTTGCCCACTGTACACATTAATCACCGTGTGCCTTTACCGAAATAGCTTCTTTCAGGCTTTTATTAAAAATTTTGTTGATGTCTTGTTGTAAAGGTTTAGCAGTGCTAAACCTCTACGGACAATGTAGTTTTTTTGATAACACTTATTTGGTGTTTTCTGTCAATTCTGTACTAATGGTGTTTCTAATCCTGTTGATTCCATAAAAGAAAAAAAGAAAATTAAGCATCATTATCGAGGATTATACCTTTTAGAGGATTTGGAGCCGACGGATCATCAATAGCAAGTTTTCTCTGGTCAGGCACAATATTTTTATAGTCAAACGTTCCACCAGCAAGCTGCTCTAAATTTTCTTCATCCAACTCTCCCTCTTCCATTGGATTTACTAGATCCTCGGATTTTACTGTTTGATTTTGTTCGTTTTCTGACATGATAATTATTCCTAAGTTAACTCTAGTTACTATCTATTGACTGCGGTTAAGACTAATCGTTTTGTGGCTGGTGAGCCATGTCGAACCATCTCTCTCAGCACTAAAATTACTGAGTTTCCCATCTACCGCGTACTACTATAATATAACAAAACAAACCAAAACAACAGATAGCAAAACATGGCAAAAATAGTAATTAGTAGCTCAGGAACTCTGGGAGATCACTTACCCTATGTTGCGTTAGGAGAATACCTACAAGCACAAGGACATCACGTTTGCATGGCAATAAATGAAGCAATGCACCCTTATGGACTTAAAGCAGGTTTAGAAGTAATCAATTGTGGTCATTATTTGGGACAAAAAGAGGCAAAACAAGCAGCAAAAGATTGGGAACACCTAAATTTATATAGCCAATCTGACCAAGATAAATCTAGCAGAACGGTTGATTTTTTTAAGCAGCAAGTACCTTTAATATTTACCAGTTTATTATCTGTTTGTAGAGATGCAGATTTATTAATTTGTAGCATTCAGATGCGTCTATTCGGGGCAATGATTGAGGAAAAAATAGGACTGTCTTGGATAGTTGCATCTGTCACGCCCTCGTTTCAGTGTATTAAAAAGACAGAACAGCTAATTAATAATGAACCAGATCCACTTTTACCCACTTTTAATCAAATTCGTAAAACTCTGGGATTAAATGAACTAAGAGCAGATTGTGTTAAGGATTACCAGCAATCAAAACGAGCAATTTTGGCTTCTAGTCCACATTTCTCCCAACTCAATTCCACTCATGACTATGATGCAGACAAATTTGCACTATCTAACCAAAGATAAATTTATGAATTTACAAAACCAAGCAAACTGGCAATCACATCAACTGGATAGAGAAGATACACCATATAGTGTTAGTAGTTTTACTGAAACTGTAGCGAGGGTGAATCAATTTGTACTAGCAGAATTTGAGCGGGAAATTACGGAAAAGCAGTTATACTACCATACCAAAGAGCATTTGATGGCTGTACAGCAACGCTCTCAGTTAATTTTTGAAGTCATTCGTCCTTATTTGTCAGCAGATGTAGAGACAATTAAGAGGATGGAATTATTATTGGGTGTTTGTGCGATCGCTCATGACTTAGTACAAATTTTTACACCCCACCAATCCCACACATCCAGACGACGAGAAGCTGGTGTTAGTGAAAATGCAACTATTGAAAAAATATTTGCATATATTCAAATTTTAAATCAACAAATATCTGTATCTAATTCACATAGTACCGCATTTTTTACAGATGCAGATTTGGCAATCATTCAAGAATCAATTACCGCTACCATTTGCGATTACGATACGACTGAGCAAGCCATTTATCAACCTGCTCTTTATAACGAAAACCAGCCTATTTCACCAGTAGCTTGCATCATAGCTTTAGCCGATATTGGCTCTTTAGGTATGGAGGGAATAGCAGCGTATAACCGTGAGGGAAGCTTACTTTTTTTAGAGGAAAATCCAGACATTATTCCTATCATTAAAAATCAACAGATGCGAACTCTATTCACAGATAATCCAGAACTATATGAAAATATTAGACAGCGTTTACTCAGACGTGCAAAATTTCAGATTCATTTTGCTAAATCTCGGTTAAATCGTCTTGCTTTTGAATTAACTCCTTTACCAACAGCAGCTATTTTCAGTTTAACCCAAGAAGTCTTTAAATATTTAAATCTAGAAACTATCAAAGAAATTGAAGCAACTACCCCCACAGATATAGAAACATCTTTAGAAATATTAATCAAGTTTTTTGAATTTGAGCAACTAATCAGGTAATACAGCAGAATTCAGGAGTCAGGAGTAAAACTGGCTTTGTGTATAGGTTTAAATTTAGATGTTGTACTTCCTAACTACGCAAACTGCTGTAAATTATGTCTAATAATTTTAGATTAGCGTTAGTGAAGTGCCATTAACAATTACCAGCTTTAATAAATATAACAAGTATTTAAACAAACATACTATAATGGTATATTTACAATTACCTCCAGGTCTACTACCATGTTGATGCTACTTTTCTACGTTAGCAATGATTTGTACGCCATTGAAAGTTACCGTATAGCGGAAGTTATCCCTAGAGTAGCCTTAAGAAAAGCACATCATGTCCCGGACTATGTAGCTGGTTTATTTAATTATCGAGGTAAAATTGTACCAGTAATAGACTTGTGTCATTTGATTCGTGGTACATCTAGCCGTTTTTGTCTAAGTACCCGGATTATTATGGTAAGCTACCCTCATCAAAATTCTGGACAACAATACTTAGGATTAATTGCCGAAAAAATTACAGAAACTTTAAATAAACCAGAAACTGACTTTGTTGATTCCGGTATTCGTGTTAAAGAAGCACCATATTTAGGAGGAATGCTGATGGATGAAAGAGGGATAATTCAGCGAATTCATTTAGAACAATTGTTTGCTGACGTACAAAATACTTACTTGTTAACAGGGAGAGAAGGTTATATAAATGAGTTATCCAGAAATTGAAAACTTATTACGCAGAAAAATCGGTATTGATGCCAAGATTATTAATTCTAGAAAAATTACTAAAGCTGTGGAAACTCGTTCTTCTATCTGCGGTGTCAGTAATGTAGATAACTATTTACAGATTTTACACACCTCAAATCAAGAATTTGATGAATTAGTGGAATTGATAGTTGTTCCAGAAACTTGGTTTTTCCGTGATAACCAACCTTATCATGCACTGACAAACTATGTCCGTTCTCAATGGTTAAATAAACCTCATAATAGGAAACTTCGCTTGTTAAGTGTTCCCTGTTCCACCGGAGAAGAACCTTATTCTCTGGCTATGACATTATTAAATTTAGGTTTATTACCAACTCAGTTTCATATTGATGCAGTTGATATTAGTAAAAAATCTTTAGCTAAGGCAAAAAAAGGAATTTACAGCCGTAATTCTTTTAGAAGTCAGAACTTAGAATTTCAAACCCGCTACTTTATCCCTGTAGATAAGGAATATCAAATATGTGATCAAGTCAAAAATACTGTTAATTTTAGTCAAGGTAACTTGATCGATTCCCAATTTTTAATAGATAAAAAATCTTATGATATTATTTGGTGTCGGAATGTTTTAATTTATTTTGATTCCCCGTCCAGAAAAATTACATTGAAAAATTTAAATGGTTTATTAAAAAGCGGAGGAATAATATTTTTTAGCGCATCGGAAATAGGAGAATTAGCTAATTTAGGATTAGAAATAGTTCGGTTGAATGGGGTGTTTTTAGGACAGAAAAAAATCGCAAATCCAGCAAATGTTAGCTTGAATTATCCACTGGTGGTGGTACGCGATAACAATATACAAGATATTAAAGAATATACAAAACAACCAATTAATGTTGCAGAAATACCTCTATTTTTACTAGAAAATTGCCGAAGTAATAATAACCAAATTATTCAAAGTCAAGATGGAGCAATAAAAAAACATGATTATAATCTAGATACAATTCGTAACTTAGCTGATGAAGGTAATTTAACCGCAGCTATATCTCAATGTCAAAATTATTTACAAACAGATTTCACCAATGCAGAAGCTTATGTTTTACTTGGTCAAATTTATCAAGCACAAAAACTAGAATCAAAAGCAGAAGAATGCTTTCAAAAAGCAGTTTATCTTGATCCTCAAAATTCTCAAGCTTTACTACATTTAACTTTACTCAAAGAACAAAGAGGAGACATAACTAGAGCAAACATTTTACGCCAAAGATGGCAAAGATTACACCAATTGTGAAATAATTAAAATTGGTGGATTTAATTTAAACTAAAAAATAGGGTATTTTATGCTAAAGACTTTAAGCTTACAGACGCGGTTAATCAGTGGATTTTTATTTATTGGGTTAATTGTTTTAATTGTCGCTTTAGTGGGCTGGACTGTAAATTTACGTCTCAGTAATGCCATTAATGTTTTGAGTACGAATACTGTTCCTAGTGTTATAGGATTGTGGAAAATTAACGAAGGACAAACTCAGATAGAATCTTCAGAACGGGCTTTACTTAATGAGCAACTCACCCTAGCAGAAAGAAATGGTGAAGTAGCGAGAATTAAACAAGCTTGGGAACAAATTAATGAGGGATTTAAGGAATACGAACCAACAGATAAAAGTGATGAAGAAAAAAAATTGTATTCTGATTTTCAGAATCGTTGGGATGAATGGAAAAGGAATCATGAAAGATTAATGCAAATGAATCAACAGTTTGAAAGTTTGGGTATTCTTAACCCTGTAGGGAAGGAACTGGAATTAATCAAATTAAATCAAGCAAATAGTCCAGAAATAGGATTAGTTAAACGAGCAAATGTTTTTTTAACACAGTTAAGAGAAAAAGCTCAAGATAATCGTCCCTCTTTTGAAGCAGCGACAAAATTACTTATTGAAGACATCAAACTGAATGAAAAATTTGGAATTGAAATTTCGCAACAAGGGCAAAAAGATGCAGCTACAGGTTCATTTTTTTTGTTACTCGCTTTAGTGATTGGTCCTACGACTGCTGTTGTTTTGGGATTTGCTTTTAGTAAACCAATTTCCCAAAAAGTAAATGAATTAGTCAAAGTTTCTACATCTATAGCTAATAGTAATTCGTCTGTACAGATGCAATCATCTTATGGACAAGATGAAATAGGTAAATTACAAACTGCTTTCTACACAGTTGCATCTAAAATTGGTGAATTAGTGAATATTGCTCAAAAAATCTCCAATGGAGATTTGACAACACAAATTCAGCAAGCAGATAGTCAAGACGAAATTAGCAAATTGCAAAATGCCTTTTATACCATGAACAAGGATTTGAATGCCTTGATTAGAAGTATTCAACAGTCAGGTGTACAAATTACCACTTCTACTACACAAATTGCCGCTTCTGGGAAAGAATTAGAAGCCACAGTCACAGAACAATTAGCGTCTACAAACGAAGTTGCTGCTACTGCTCAAGAAATTGCTGCTACCTCTAGAAATTTAGTCAAGACGATGGATCAAGTCGCGGAAATGACTAAAATGACTGCTGCTGGTGCAAGTGAAAGTCGTGATGAATTGCAAGAAATGGAAGAGACAATGCGACAATTAACAGAAGCTACAAATTCTATTACTTCCAAATTAGGAATAATGAATAAAAAAGCCAGCAATATTAATAACGTTGTTGTCACAATTACCAAAGTTGCAGATCAAACTAGTATTTTGTCATTAAATGCAGCTATAGAAGCAGAAAAAGCGGGAGAATATGGGGCTGGTTTTGCGGTAGTAGCACGAGAAATTCGGCGTTTAGCAAATCAAACTGCTGTAGCAACTTTAGAAATTGAGCAGATAGTTAAAGATATGCAATCAGCAGTTTCAGTGGGTGTAATGGAAATGGATAAGTTTAATAATTCTGTGAATAGTAGTGTGAAACAGGTAAACAAAATTAGTACCCAAATTAGTAAAGTCATCAATCAAGTCCAAAGTCTACCACCGCAATTTATACAGGTAAGTGAAAGTATGGAAGAACAGTCTCAAGGGGCTGCACAAATTAGCGAAGCAATGGAGCAATTAAGTGAAGCTTCTGAGCAAACAGTTGATGCTTTGAGAGAAACAAATAGTGCATTAGAACAATTGGAAGATGCAGCGCAATTATTACGGGCAGAAATTTCGCATTTTCAGGTAAAAAATTGAGTAAAAAAAGGTAATGCTGATGAAAGAAGATAGTTATGTCAGCAATGGTAAAGAAAATGATGGGGTAATATTAAACCTTGTCAATAGTGAAATACCAATTTTCAATGATTGCTGGAATAAAATTGGCGTAATGGGCGATCGCTCCTGTAGTGAATTAGCAGCCGTCATTCATTGCTATGAATGTCCAGTTTATGCCGCAGTGGGTGATAGTTTACTAGAAAGAGAACCACCAGCAGATTATCTCGAAAACTGGATTCACATTCTTGAAGAAACATCAACAAATCCTGATATTTCAGATAGTAATGAAGCAATTATTCGTACTGCTGAAGCTATTTCTGTCATTATCTTTCAACTTGGAAATGAAAAATTAGCCTTACCAGTGCGAATGTTACAAGAAGTTACTCATCCTTGCATAATTCAACCTCTACCCCATCGTAGTAATGAATTATTTTTAGGTTTGGTGAATATTCGTGGAGAAACTTTACTTTGTGCTTCTCTTCAGTCTCTTCTACATATTGAATCAACTAAGGAGAATGTAAACAATAAACCAAATCAAGAAACTAATTCCACAGTTAAACCTACTCTTCAAAGAATGATTGTAGCTGGACAAGGAGAAGATAAATGGGTGTTTCCAGTAGATGAAGTACATGGAATTTTTCGTTTTCATCTCAATGAATTGCAAGATGCACCTGTTGTCATTACTAAATCTGAGGAAGGTTATACCAAAGGAATTGTTTATTGGGAAGGTAAGAAAGTAAATTATCTTGATTCTGATTTATTGTTTTATAACCTCAATCACAAGATTTTGTAATTGCTTATTTAGTCAAATCAAGAATAATTGTAGCTTGCTTCTCGAAGGGTAAGCAGATAAATACAGATAATTTATGGATTTCAGAATTCTGTGCAGCCTCACATAAAATTGCTATAACCTCTATTCCCTATTTCTAATTATCAATTGTCAATTACTTATGAGCAACTACACTATATTGGAATTGTTTCGCCAGGAAGTAGAAACTAATGTTGCTACCCTGAAACAATGTCTTCCTATATTAAAAACTCAGCCGTTTTCAATGAACGAAATTGAGCAATTAATACAAGCGGCTCATTCTTTGTGGGGAATTACTAGCATTGTAGAAATGGAAGCTGCTTCCAATTTGGTGCAGTTAATGAAAGATTGCTTTATTGCTATTCAGAAACAAAGCATTACCTTGGGGAAAGAAGAAATTGATACCTTGCTTCATGCTAGTGATTTGCTTTTAAGTATGAGTAAAGCGGCTGAAGATAATTTAGATGTTTGGATGACAGATCATGCTTGGGATTGGAATACTACTCAGAAAACTATTACTAATTTAGCAAATAGGGAACAGGTAATAGGTGACAGGGAACAGGTGATAGATAATTCTTCCCCCGCACCCTCGACTCCTCCTATTGAATTACCAGCGATGAGTGGTGATAGTTCGATGATGGATTTATTTAGGTTGGAATCAGAAGCACAAGTTAGCATCCTGAATAATGGATTGCTGGCTATAGAAAACAATCCCCAATCATCACAGGAATTAGAAGCTTTAATGCGGGCGGCTCATTCTATCAAAGGTGCAGCGAGAATTGTCAGTTTAGATGGGGTGGTAGAGTTAGCCCACGTAATGGAAGATTGTTTTGTAGCCGCCCAAGCCAAAACCATTATTTTAATCGCCGATGATGTGGATGTGTTATTACAAGGGGTGGATTTGCTACAAAGTATTAGTCAATTAAATGATGCAGAACTACCAGATTGGTTAGGAAAACATCAAGCCGATTTTATCAATATCCGTGATGATGTAGCGGCAATTTTACAACCGGGAGATAAGAGGCAAAAGGCACACATCGATTTTAAAACAGATGCACGAATAGTTGATGATCAATCACCAATTACCAATCCTCAGTTCCCAATCCCCAATCACCAGTCCCTAGTTCCCAGTCCCCAGTCCCCAATCTCCAATCTCCAGCCCCCAGTTGCTACTTTTGAGGTAGAAAATACTGCAAAAAATCAAGATCGTGTCGTGCGGGTAAGTGCTGATAATTTAAACCGAATTATGGGTTTAGCTGGGGAATCATTGATTGAAGCTAACTGGTTACAACCATTTGCAGATTCGATGATGTCGCTAAAGTCGCGGATGTTGGATATTTCCCTCAGTTTGGAACAGTTAGAGGAATCTCTTGATCAAAATTTATATGAGCAAGAGGGGAGAGAATATTTAGTGCAAGCGCGACAACAGAAACATGAATGTCTTGATTATATAAGCGATCGCTTGAATGAATTAGAATTATATGTGCGTCGTACTGCTAGTTTATCAGACCGTCTTTATCGGGAAGTCATTAATTCTCACATGAGACCTTTTGAAGATGGTTTACAAAGTTTTCCTCGCATGATTCGGGATTTAGGACGCAAGTTAAATAAACAAGTAAAGTTAGAAATTGTTGGCAAATCTACACCTGTTGACCGTGATATTCTCAAAAAACTAGAAGCACCTTTAACTCATATTCTCAGAAATGCTGTAGATCATGGATTAGAACTTCCACAAGAACGCATTGCCTCCGGTAAATCACCTGAAGGGACAATTCGTTTAGAAGCCTTTCATCGGGGAGGAATGTTAGCAATTACTATTAGTGATGATGGCAAAGGTATAAATCGTGAACAGTTACGCCAGAAAGTCATTAATAAAAACTTAGCAACAGCAGACATGATGACTCAACTTTCTGATGCCGAGTTAATGGAATTTCTATTTTTACCTGGGTTTTCCACAGCTAAACAGGTGACAGAAATTTCTGGACGGGGTGTAGGTTTGGATATTGCTAAAAGTATGGCACAGGAAGTAGGGGGAACGGTACGCGCAAATTCCCAACTAGGAAAGGGTACAAGTTTTCATTTTCAACTTCCTCTGACTTTATCGGTAGTTAGAACACTATTAGTAGAAATTTCTGATAAACCTTATGCTATTCCTCTAGCAAGAATTGACCAAATTGTCACTGTGGATAGATCAGAAATTACTGATGTAGAAAATCGCCAATATTTTACTATGAATAACCAAAATATTGGTTTAATATCTGCCCATCAGGTATTAGAATTACCAGCATTAAAACAGCAAAAAGGTGTAGTTTCTATTGTTGTAATTAGTGACCAAAATACCACTTATGGATTAGTTATAGATAAGTTTTTAGGTGAACGAGATTTAGTTGTTAGACCCCTAGACCCCCGTTTAGGAAAAGTTCCAGATATTAGTGCTACTGCTCTATTAGGAGATGGTTCACCAATTTTGATAGTTGATGTGTCAGATATGGTTGCTTCTATGGATGCTATTCTCAAAGGTGGAAAATTATCTAAAGTCATGATGCAAGCTGAATTAGAAAGCTTGACTCAACGCCGAAAAATTTTGGTAGTTGATGACTCTATCACTGTTCGAGAAATGGAGCGTAAACTATTAGAAAATCGAGGTTATCAAGTGGATACTGCTGTTAATGGTGTGGAAGGTTGGAGTGCAATACGTACTAATGAATATGATTTAGTAATTAGTGATATTGATATGCCTCGAATGAATGGAATTGAATTAGTCAAACAAATCAAAGGTAATCCACGCTTAAATTCTGTACCTGTGATTATTATTTCTTATCGTGATCGGGAAGAAGATAGAATTCAAGGTTTAGAAGCTGGTGCTGACTACTATTTAACTAAGAGTAGTTTTCATGATGATACATTGATTAATGCGGTGATTGATTTAATTGGTCAATAGTCAGTTTTCAGTGACAAATCACTAATTAAGTAGTCGTGCAAAATAAATTTTATAGTTAGGGGAGGGAACAGGGAAGGAATACAGCCATGTTTGTTTTCAATCAATATGTTAAATTAATTTTGCTTGGGTACTTACCAATTCCCTATATGAAAATCGCAATTGTTAATGATACTGTTATCGCTCTCAACACACTCCGAAGAATTGTCCAAGCTGTACCCTATTATCAGGTTATTTGGACTGCTCAAAATGGTGCAGAAGCTGTGACTAAATGCCAGCAAAATCCCCCTGATTTAATATTAATGGATTTGCTGATGCCAGTGATAGACGGAGTAGCAGCAACCCAACAAATTATGAAATATTCACCTTGTGCAATTCTCATTGTCACTAGAAGTACAAAAGATAATATTTCTCAAGTTTATGCAGCAATGGGTTATGGGGCTTTAGATGTTGTTGATACTCCAGTTATATATACAGAAAAATATGCAGATATGACTGATAAATTACTAGGTAAAATAGCTAGAATTGCCAAATTAATTAAAAAGAGTTCAACATCAAGCAAAATAAAGTCAGAAAGTCAAAATCAATTATCTACATCACTAGAATTAGTTGCAATTGGTTCTTCTACTGGGGGACCAAAAGCACTGGCAGCAATTTTATCAGAACTACCTACTAATTTTAATGCAGCGATCGCTATTGTTCAGCACGTTGATGGCCATTTTTCTGGCGGTTTTGCAGATTGGTTAAACCAGCAAACACCTTTACCAGTTAGATTAGCAGTACCAGGCGATCGCTTGCAAAAAGGTAGAATTTTAGTAGCAGGAACAAATGATCATCTCTGCTTAAAACCAGATTTAACATTAGCCTATACTAAAAATCCTCTTGATTATCCTTATCGTCCTTCTGTGGATGTATTTTTCAAAAGTCTTGCTCAACATTGGAAAAGTAAAGGAACGGCTATTTTGCTGACAGGTATGGGTAAAGATGGTGCAGAAGGATTAAATGCTTTAAAACTCCAAGGTTGGCATACTATTGCCCAGAATCAAAAAAGTTGTATTGTCTACGGAATGCCCAAAGCTGCTGTTGAATTAAATGCTGCTGTTCAGGTATTATCTTTAGAGAGTATAGCGGCAAATTTACAGAAGTTTTTCAATAAATAACAGGTAAAATTTACCAATTAAGCAATTATGGAAGAACAAATTAAAGTTTTATTAATAGACGATCAATCTATCATTGGTGAAGCTATTGATCGAATGCTCAAACCTGAAGCAGATATAGTTTATTATTACTGTAACGACCCCACTAAAGCTATTAAAGTTGCTAAAGAATATCAGCCTACAGTCATTCTTCAAGACTTGGTAATGCCTCAAATGGAAGGATTATTATTAGTTAAATTTTTGCGTTCTAAAGATTGTCCTACCGCTAATGTTCCCCTAATTGTTCTTTCTAGTAAAGAAGACCCAACTATCAAAGCTAAAGCATTTGAATTAGGGGCAAATGACTATTTGGTCAAATTGCCAAATGCTATGGAATTAATTGCCCGGATTCGTTACCATTCTAAGGCTTATATTAACTTTCTCAAACGTCAAGAAGCAGAGGCTTTATTTAAAGCAGAAATTATGCGTCAAGCAGCATATATTGAACAAGTTGGCAAAGTCACAAGTGCCGCTTCTGATGTGGAAAGAGATGCTTTTCAACCCGATATTTTAGTAGAAGTTGCTAAACGTAGCGACGAACTCGGACAACTAGCAAGGGTATTTACTAACATGGTAAAAACAGTCAAAACTAGGGAAAAAGAACTCACTAATGCTAATACTCAACTTGAATCTTTACTAAAAGCTTATGGACGGTATGTACCTCATGAATATTTGCGATTTCTGCGAAAAGAAAGCATTACTGACGTAAAATTAGGTGATCACGTTAGTAAAATTATGGGAGTAATGTTTAGTGATATTCGTTCTTTCACAACTATTTCTGAAGGAATGACACCGCAGGATAATTTTAATTTCGTTAATGCTTATCTCAAACGAGTTAGTCCTGAAATTCGCAACAATTATGGACTAATAGTTAAATTTTTAGGTGATGGGATGATGGCGGTTTTTCCTGATGGTGCTGATGATGCTATAGCTGCGGGCGTTTCTAAACTTAAACAGGTAGAAGAATATAATAAAAAGCGGACAGAAAATGGTTACATTCCTATTCAAGTGGGGATTGGTATTCATGTCGGACACATGATGTTAGGCATGGTTGGAGAAGAAAATCGAATGCAGGGAGATGCTTTTTCTGATAATGTGAATTTAACAGCACGTTTGGAAGGATTAACTAAATTTTATGGTGTATCTTTACTGATTTCTGAACAGGCGTTAGGTAATCTTAGTAAAGCTGATAAATATCAAATTCGGTTTTTAGATCGGGTAGTTGTGAAAGGTAGAAGTGAACCTATTTCTGTTTATGAAGTATTAGATGCAGAGGTTGATGAAGTCCGATTTATCAAGTTACAAACTCAGCCTGATTTTGAACAGGGTTTAGAATATTATCGCCAAGGTGATTTTAACAAAGCAAAGGATTTTTTTGAAAAAGTTTTATCTCTAAATGCTGCTGATAAAACTGCTGATTTATATTTAAGTCGGGTCAATTATCTGTTACAAAATGGTAAGCCAGACAATTGGGATGGTGTTTGGTATTTTACTGAAAAATAGCCGACGTTGGTATTGAGTTAGGTCGAGGGGGAGTAGTTGGGTAAGGTTTGAACGTGAACGCTATCATTAATAACTTCACCCACCAAATATATCTATATTACCAATTGCGTACTCAGATGCATCTACGGTCGAAGATGGCAACCCCTGAAGTTCAGCTTTGTTCCTCATACTTTCCACCTTATCTGCTTCTCTAATAGCTAATGGATTGATTTGTTGACGTTCTGCTAACAGCGTTGCCATTGAAATCTCCAATGCTGGTAGTTTACTATTGGTAGGAACAGGCATATCTTCTGGAAACATTTGACAGAAAGTAGTAGCCGCAGCCCTCTCAACAATAGTTTGGATTTCTGCACCCACACAACGATTAGTTTCTTTCAACAGTCGTCGCCATTCCTCTTGACTATAAGGGTCAATTTTACCATAAACATCACCACTAAACCTATCGTCAAATCTAGCACAGTGGAGTTTAAAAATATTGTGTCTTTCTCCATAATTAGGCAAGTCTACTTTATAAATATAGTCAAATCTTCCTGCCCTAGTTAATTCTGGTGGTAGCCATTCTAAACGATTAACACTTGCGATTACAATTACATCACTGGTACGTTCTTGCATCCAAGTGAGTAACTGTCCTGCTAACCTTCTAGCTATATCATCATCTCCAGCAAATCCCTTATCAAAGTCATCAAAATAAATAACAACTTCATTCAAACAATCTACTAAATTTAGTAATTGTTTCAGTCTTCTTTCTGCTTCATTACCATAGCTTCTCAAATTACCCCAATCTACTAAAATCAAGGGAACACTTAAAATTTGGGAGCATACTTTAGCAGAATGTGATTTACCCGTACCTGGAGGACCTACCAGCATTATACCTTTAGGAACTCTGAGTTTGTAGGCTTTGGCAAGGGGACTAAATAATCTTTTGAATTTCTTAAAAGCCTCCTGCATCAAATCTAATCCTCCCAAGGGAACTTGGGGAGTAGGAATAAATTCAATTCCATAAAGTCTGTTGAGCAAATTGATTTTATATTGGAGTAGTTCTTGGGCTATTGCTTCTGCACTTTTATCATGACAATGAATTGATTTTAGCCCTTTAATTAAGTCAGAAATATATAGTCCAATCCCACTACGAATAATTGTAATTTTGTCCATTTCGCTCAACGTTGATGGTAAAATTACCTCTGCTTCCTCATTAAGACTTGCAGTGATTTCTGAGATATCAGGTAATTCTTGAGTAACTACAGGGATTTGAGCAGCAAGTTCTGGGTGTAAGTTAGCTTGAGAACCTAAAAGAATAGCGCATTTGATTTTACCAACAGTAGATTGGGAGAAGGAAAGATTGAGCAACTTTGATTTCACCCATTCAGATATCAAGAAAAACTGCGTTTCTTGGACTACATTAGCACTAATCCAAGGGTATAGATTCTCGATGATTAATACGCCTTCTCCCTGAAAACATTCCCAAAAATTCAAAATTCTAAAGTGGTCTTTAAGCTCTTGTGTCGGATTTAGAGTATAACCATAAAAATATTTGAAACTTAAATCTATATTATTTACGCATTCAATTTCCTGAATTATCTCTTGTCCCAAATTCCATAGATAGCACTTAATGCCTATTTTTGAGCAATACTGGCAAAGAGAGCGGAGCATTCGATATCTTTCTTGTACAGGAGATTCACAAATAATCACAGGCTCTCCTGCGGTGATGAAGTTAGTCAGTTTTGCTAAGAATAAGGATGCCATATTATTATATGCGAAAGCTTTCTATAGGATTAGTACCGCAGTGCGAAAGTCAAAATGAATGAATACGGCATTGAGCTTTTCAGATATCTGAAATAGTTGCTAGTAAGTAGGGAGACATAATTATTTATAAGATAATCGAGCAGGTTCAATTTCTTATCAAATCATTGATTGATAAGAGTTTGAGATACATTTTCTATCTTAATTTAATTAAACTTGCCTACTTAGTCTGTCAAAATAAATTTGACAGGTTATGAAAATCAAAAAGCTTTAAATTTTATAGTTTTTGGCAAATTTATATCCATCAATTACTTCTTGATAGATTACTAGTACCTCTTGGCGTAAATACACCTACCTTTTACAAGAGTTCTAAACTACAAAGTTTTTACCAATTATAATGGTGGGTTCACTTGTGCCGTGCTGTACTAGATTTATACCAATTCTGCATGATGATTGAATCTTTGAAAATCCAGATTAGCCAAAACTTTGGCTGACATGAGAGTTTCAGCAGACATAACAAGATTTAAATCTGATTTGTATAGCCAAATTATAATGATAATTTGAGGTTTTAGCTAGGATTTAATTACGTAATCTCTTTCTATCAAATGATAGATGCAGAATGTAAATAAAAATAGATTAAGTTACAGATTTAGAGTAAGAAGAGTGTTTTTAAAATAGGAGTATAATCAATACTTTTCTGATTAGTCCACAATTTACTTTGTTGTCTGGGTAAAGGAATTATAACTTTTCCCCCTTAATCAAAAGGTATTGGAAGTGTTGTTACTTGTATGCAACAATGGTGACTAAATTAGTTCCGGTTTATCCTATTATTTTAATTCCCACCTTCGCTGATACTAAAAATCTTTCTCCTTGTATTAAACCGCATGGTAGTGGTAGCGTGACTGTGGGTGCTTCTGAAGAACGGTTTGGACAAGTGCTAAAATATTATTTTGGTGATTGGGTGCATTCCCAACAAGAAATGCTACCAAATGGTCATGACCGCCCTTATACCGCAGACTTTGTAATTATAGAGCCAAATACTGAGTTATATCTCGATATTGAAGTGGATGAAAGCCATTGTTTTTCTACAGGAGAACCAACACATTTTATTGGCGATGATGATTATAGGAATAAGTGTTTTGTGGATGCTGGATGGGTAATAATTAGGTTTGCAGAGGAACAAGTAGTTAGTCAGCCAGAACGCTGTTGTCGCTTTATTGCTAATGTAGTAGCAAAGTTGAGTGGAAATGAATCATTGAGTTACCACTTTGCAGATGTTCCACAACTGACTCCTGTTAAGCAATGGTCAAGAAGAGAAGCAGCGTCCTTGAAGAAAAAGAAGTATCGTCAAGGCTACTTGTCAACTACGCCATAAAAATAGCACCGAAGACCACAATCCCCAAATATTCGTGGATCAACAAATGTGATCCATGGATCACAAAATGCAGTTGAAACCCAGGCATCGCATTCACAGACTCTTGTTCCAATATTCCAAACCCGTGAGGATTACATCTTCCAACCATAACTTAAACCGCTCTGTTAAGTTATCATCTTCATCAGCATAAGAGAACTGAAATGGAGAATCAGTTAGTGTTTGAATATCACTAATATTGCGTTCACCATCTTCTGTATTATCTCTATGGTAGGCACAGGCTGAACATACTAGCAATCCCCGATATTCATGTCCTTTGAACATGAAAAGAAAACAAAATTGTCGTTGATATTCCTATATTAATAACCAACTGTATCCAGGCATGATAACTACGAAGATTAGCAAAATATCCTAACTGTTTAGCAGTTTCTACAATTTGGTAACGGTGGTAATATGAACGAGTATCACTAACAGGCGCACTAATTATAAAAACTTCCTAATGGGTTGAAAGCATTTCCACGGGCGACACACCACCCGCTATGAATGAAATAAACACTCGAAATCTAAAAATTTCGTAATGATCAGGGTTTTGGCTCGTGTTTCTTAAAAGTTGAAGTCCTTGCTTTTGTTTTGAACTCATCTGTACGTAAATACACTCGTCTCACCTGTCTTGACTGATTTTTCTCCTCTTTGCAAAAAACTGGGATGCTCCCCACAAATCTTCTTCTCTATTTCTGTGATTTCCTCTGCTTGTGGTAATTTTTCTTCCATCTGTGCGACTGATTCTTTTGGGGCTGGCTGCCAAGTCATATCCGGTTGCACTGGCTTTTGTCTTAGTAAATCTCTAATGAACAAGGGCAAAGGGAGACAGGAGGCTTTGAACCTACTTTCAAATTCTAAACCTGCTTCCACATCTTGCAAACAAATAATTAACGTTTCCTCACCGGTCTTCTCTCTCTTCCACTCCAATAATCGCTGCGGTGGCTTCTCTTTTTTTATGGACTTATTTATTTGCGTCATCTCCTGGCGGACTTCTGCTACTGTGAGACGTTCTGATTTGAGGCGTTCTAATATTAGCTGAAACTTATCGCAGCACAAAGCTTTGATTGTGTTGCAATCGAGCAAATCTAGATTGCTAGGTTCGATTTCGGCGATGAACTCACCTACCTTAGCATAGGAGGTGGCCGTGGTTGCTGTCCACTCTAATGATTCTTGAATGGCCTTCAACTCAGTGCGCTTACACGTCAGTTTGGCAAAATAGACGGTTTGACACATCTGGATGAAGGCGCGAGTCATTTGTTGCGCTTGTTGCTGGATCTGGGAAAAAATTTCTTGATCAATTTGGTCTAGATCGGTTAATGTAGTCATAGATAACGACTGCTGCGAATGTGGTCAAAACAAAACGACTCGCCCCAAGTGGTGAGTGAGTTATTGAAATGCAACTCCCGGTTAACTTTCGACGGCTGACCGGGTTTTGCTATTGAAATTATTTTACACTAATTTGCTCAAATTGCGATTACTATGTTGCGCTATCTCTATTCTTTCAGTCCCGTCAGGGATACAAGTCCCATCAGGAATAGAGATAGCGCGATCCAGCACACTGCCGATAGCGTAGCGTGAGCCGTCATGCAATTGCATGAACCAGTCAGAAATTTGGCAATAATGCGGCAACTGGCTACTACACAAATAGAATCGGCTCAAATTCCACATCATCACACCGGATTGATACTCTTAGGTCTAAAGACATTGAGCTTGACAGAAGCCAGAAATCACGTTAATCAAGAACTTGGTAATTGGAATGACCGTGTTTTGCAAATGTCACAATTAACTGTACAAAAACTATGACTCAACCACCTTTACCACAACCACAATTAGAACCCAGTGGAATTACTTTTGAGCAATATTCAGAATTTACCCCACAAAAACTAGAACTTTGGAGTGGTTATCTAGGTTACGGCGGACAAGATAATTTAGGATTTCACTTATCTGTACTTACCAATATGGGGTTATTAACGGCAGTACAAAATACCAATTTATCACTGTGGATAGAAGCACTTGACCATATAGTGAGAGAAAAATTACAAAGTGTTAATAGTGAATCAGAAATAGCAGAAGCAATGTTGAATCGTTTTAATCAAGCAATGGCAGAATTGGAAGCAGTGATAAATTATTTGGAGGAAGTATAGGGTAACTTTTAAAGTTTCCTCTAAGAAAATTTTGACAGTAGTATGGAACAACTTAGTTTATTTTCCAACACAGAATGCAAAACACTGAGAACCATAAAACCAGTGATAGATGCTGATTTTTTACAATATTGGGGTTAACCTTTTCATCATTCTTAGAGGAAACAACAGGTCATCTTGTTAAAGGATCAATTGGTAAATCTGCATCAATCTCAATCAGGGTGATTTTGGCATTTTCAACAACGGTATTTCCCATAATTGTATCGTGCATAGCTTCAAACTTAGATTCTGATTCAGCAATGCGTTCATAATGCAAAATTACATGATAATGCTTGGTAATTGGTTCTCCAGTTTCCGAGCGTTCAACTAAATCCCAATCTATATTTTGACGTTCTTCAACAATTTGACGATATTCACTAGCTAACTGTTCTAAGGCAATGGCTATGGCGTGTTCTGGGGTTTGACCACAACAACGAATTTTATTTCTGGGGTGTTCAAGAGAAGATGACATCTGACAAATATATTGGCCATTGTCATCCTGTACGTTAATTGTAATTGTTCCGGTGATTGCATTCATACCCAAGTTACCAGATGAAAGTTTAATTCCAGTATACAAGTGAGGAAAATCCACCGGGGCTTTCAATAAAATTCTTAGAGGAAACCAAAAAGTAATTATTTGGAGTAAATGTAATCACTGAGGAATTTTCTGAGAGGAAACCGCAAAACTGTAATATTGTGGGAATTAAAACCAAACCAATATAACCTTCTGGGGCGATGTTATCATCCTTAAACTTTTCCTCTAAGAATTTATTGGTATTTATGTAGGGGTAGCTTGAACTACAAATAGAAAAAGCTGATTCAGTATCACTGCGGAGCGATTCATTAACGCTGTTTGAAACCCCAAGCCGAGATATGTGTAATTTCCTGCAAGATGGTCTGGAAACCCTTGCTATATTTGCATTTCAGCCTTAGCGGACAATTTACCCTTTTTGGTTCGCAACGATTATTGTTTAGGGTTTGCTACACCATAAAAATAGCACCGAAAACCACAATCCCCAAATATTTCTGGATCAACAAATGTGATCCATGGATCACAAAATGCAGTTGAAACCTCCGATAAAAATAACCAACTAACACTGTTACAATATGTGTTAAATGCCTGGTAGATTACGGATATGGCTGCGCTAGAGCAAAACGTAACGCACTATTCCAGGTTAAATCAGAATTGCAGGTTATTAAATGTTTAATGATCCAAACTTTGAGAAAATCTAGCAATGTATCTGATAACCTAAAAGGTAATATTCCTGCTAAAAGCTCTACAGCTTTGGCACATCTACACCAGATACCTAACAACGGTATCAATTATTAGTACCATGTCCGATTTTAACCCTAATTCCACTCAACTACAAACACAACTCGCTAAAAAATACTTTGATTTATCCCCTGCTATCCAAAAAATTATCCAATTGTTTTCGATAATTTATGCACCGATAGACAAAAGTTCATTTCTCAGTTGTCTTTCGCAAACTGCTGCCTTAGACGAAAAGAATAGACCTTGGACTACTACAACCCTCAATTACCAAATTGAAAAATTGGTAATAGCACTTTTGCTAGTTAAGGAAAACAAGTTAGGTCCTGAATGTCATCCATTACTCACAGAAATTGCTACTCGTCATGCAATAGAAACGGGAAAATTTGAGATATTAGTTAAAGCCGTAGAGGAAAAACTACCTGTAAGTAATCACTGGAACAAGAATTCGCGGATGTTCCGCAGTCTGCGCCAGTGTATCAGAGAAATCCGCATTGGTCTTTACCGCCAAGACCTTAATTTTATTAATAAGCAAATTGAAGATTACCAAAATTACAGTAATCATACAGAAAAAATAGTCATAGAAAATATTTTTGAGCAGATATGCAATAACCCATTTGACGAAAATTGGTTTAAGACATTACCAAAAGAATTATATGAACGTAGTATATCTAGCATCCTCTTCAATTCGACATTAAAATTGTCTGGATGCGAAGATGCGTTTATGATGCTGGACGAAGAATGTTGTGAAAATGGAAAATATGCTTCAGATTATCTAAATCTGATTTTAGCAGAACAATTCCTATTGCGGGGTGATACCGCAGAAGCAGAGGATAGTTTAAAGCGGATATCAGAGGAATATCAAAATAACGCCCCTATTTATTGGGGTTGGTTGAGTTTTGTGCGGGGTGAAAATGAACAAGCCATTAAGTATTATACAGATGCCCTCAAAGCTATAAAAAAAGCCACAGGCAAACGCTCAATATATTTTAATACAATGGGCGGCTTATTTTTTATCCTAGCATTGTTAAAAGATGGTTCAGCAGAACGCCTCAAAGAAGCAGAAGAGTATGCCACATTAATGTCCCGTGAATCAGATCATTGGCTCACATTTGTTTATGCCAGACTGAAAATGGTATTGCAAGTTCAGCGAGGTGATATTACTCAAAAAGAACTTGTAGTAAGTGCCTATATTGCTTCGGTGGAAGAAGAAAATAGCTTACAAACATTGTTTTGTTCTCTGTGCCTTTACTGGATGGATGCTGAGAGTGCCAAAAAACGCTTACCTGATTTACTAGAACCATTATATCGGAGATCGCTCGCATCCTGTCATCACTGGCTGACAATGGAAACCGCAGAACTTCTATCCCGACTCAAACCCAGTAGTAACTATAAACAACAAGCAGCAGCACTCCGAGAAGATAGCGGCATCCAAACCATAGTAGATATAATCCAACCCCAAGAAGCTTGGGAAATGTGCCTCAATGCCCTAGCAAATCTCCAGAAACAACCACAAACCCCTGGCAAACCAGAGTCAGAAATGCGGTTAGCATGGTTCATTACCTTCTATCCCAGCAAATGTGTCTTGCAACCAAAAGAACAAAAAGTTAATACCAAAGGAGAATGGAGTAAAGGTCGTGCCATAGCCCTTAAACGTCTTAGTAGTGGATTAGCTGAGTTTGATTACGTCACACCCCAGGATATGCGGATCTGTGGTTGTATTCAGACATACAATGAGGGCTATTACGGCAAAGTTGATTATATGTTCAACGAAAAAGCCATCTTGGCGTTAATTGGACACCCAGTAGTTTTTTGGGAAGATACGCCTAATATCCGGGTAGAAATCGTCAAAGGAGAACCGGAACTACTGGTGAAAAAAGAAAAACAAGGTCGTCTCACCTTGGAATTTTCGCCCAAATTACCAGAATCACAGAACATTCTGCATATTAAAGAAACCCCTACCCGCATCAAAGTTATTGAAATTAAAGCTGAACACAGACGCATTGCCGAGATTATTGGTAAAGATAACAAATTAAACGTCCCTGCGATCGCCGAAAAGCAAGTTTTAGCAGCTATTAATGCCGTCTCTGGCATCGTTACCGTCCATTCTGACATCGGTGGTGGACTAGAAAATGCCGAAGAAGTCCCCGCCCAAACACTACCCCATATTCACCTTTTACCTGCCAATTCTGGCTTGAAAATCACCCTCTTATCTCGTCCTTTTACCCAAGGTGGCCCATACTTCCGTCCCGGTGCAGGTGGTGAAACAGTCATTGCCGAAATTGAAGGTAAACGTCTGCAAACTAAACGCAACCTCACTGAAGAGAAAGAACTTGCTAAAAATGCGATCGCCGCCTGTCCCACCTTAACGCGCATTGAAGAACAAGATGGTGAATGGGCAATAGAAGAAGCAGAAGATTGTTTAGAACTGCTGCTAGAACTGCAAACACTGGGAAACAGTGTCGTCATGGCTTGGCCAGAAGGGGAAAAACTGCGGGTTAGTCACAATGCAGACTTGAAAGACTTTAATTTATCAATTCAACGACAACAAGACTGGTTTGCAGCAGCAATTCTCATTTTGAAAATAAAATAAGATAAAGTTGTGTATCAACACAAGAAAATCTTGTTCTAATGATCTTTTAGAAAAAAATCATCATCATGATAATCTGAAGATAGATAGATTTTTTGAAAATGGACATAGGAAACTGATTCCAACTTATAAATATAGCTGAAATTAGGACTAACTATGTGTTTTTTATCAATAAATAATCTTTTTCACCTCCTTCAAAATTGAGATATTTTCAACTAGAGTTAACTTTTTTAAATGGAACATTTTCTGTAAGAATAAATAAGAAAAAAGCCGACCAATCGGGAAACCAAAAATATTTTAATAAAGTACGAATATCATTAAAGAAAGTAGTACGAGTGGCTAATAACTCACGAACTTTTTGATAAGTATCATTGACTAAATCTAAAACAGTATGAAATAAAAATGCCAGTAAATTTAAAGACAATAAAAACTCGCATAAATGATTTTGACCATGACCAAAGTTGTGTTCTAAATTATAACCATGATTTTTTAGAACTGGAGTTTAGACTAAATCGGTCATGTTCAAGAAAAAAGGGAGTCTGATTGAATACAGTCCCCCTTTTGGCGGAAGCTAAGAGAAGAATCACCTACTCTTACTCGCCAATATGAAACGTACCTCCTTAGAAGAATTCCGTCAAGCAGCCTACCAACATTTAGGCAAAGCGAAAGACGCTACCTTTGAATTGACAGATGCGATATTACTGACTCGAAATGTTTATTGCCTAGCAGAGTTGTCCTTATCACCAGTATTTAGACGCAAGTGGCCAAGCATCTATGAAGCATTACAAGATAGCAGACCACAGCGACAGAAATTGATGCAGCTATATATCAAACAGATACCAACTGTGGAGCGACCTCTATTGGCAGGAGATCATACGAACTGGTCACGACCAGATGCAGTCAAACTCAAAGAAAGAACTTATCAACATAGTGGCACATCCATCGCCGGAAATAAACCAATAACTGTAGGACAGGGATATAGCACAATAGCCTGGATACCAGAAAAAGAGGGGAGTTGGGCATTACCTTTAAGACATGAACGAATCACAAGTTCTGAAAGTCCTATTTCAAAAGCAGTTTGGCAACTCAAACAGGTATGTAAATATTTACCTGTCAGACCAATTTCTGTTTGGGATAGTGAGTATGGTTGTGCGCCTTTTGTCTTAAAAACTGCGAACATTCCCGCAGATATTCTCGTTCGGTTGCGTTCAAACTTGTGTTTATGGGGTGAACCAGGAGCTTATTCTGGGAAGGGGCGACCCAAGAAGCATGGTGATAAATTTAAACTCAATGAACCAACAACATGGACTGAGGCGACATCTGTATTAGAAATAAATGACCCAAAATTAGGACTTGTGCGTCTGAGATTGTGGAAAGATTTACATTTCCGTAAAGCTGCCACAAGCCCAATGTTAATTATCAGAGTTGAACGTCTGGACGCGCAAGGTAACATGAGAGTGTCTAAACCTTTGTGGTTGGCTTGGGTAGGAGAAGAAATGCCACCCCTAGAGGAAGTTTGGTGTCTTTACTTGCGTCGCTTTACCATTGACCATTGGTATCGCTTTTTAAAGCAACGTTTACATTGGACAGTTCCAAACTTTGGTACACCTAAGCAATGTGAAAGGTGGAGTGACCTGATGCCGTTGATGACTTGGGAATTGTGGTTAGCTCGTGATATTGTTACCGATAATCCTCTCCCTTGGCAAAAATCTCAGGGTAATTTGACCCCTGGAAGGGTTGCTCAATCTATGGGTGGAGTTTTTGCGGCCATTGGTACTCCCACTTCTGCACCCAAACCTCGCGGAAAGTCTTCTGGTTGGGAACCAGGAAAACAGCGTCACCGTAAAAACCGCTGCCCCATTGTTAAAAAAACAGTATCACGACCACCTAAAGAACCTTCTGTTGCTGTTTAATACTCAAGGTTATTCATACTTTTCCTAAGTCTCTGATTAACTCAGCCCTGCTGGGTCATTTTTCATGGCTTAGTCTAAACTCCAGTTAGAACGTTATTCCCTTCATTCTCAATTTTCCATCTGCTGCGTCCGGCTTTGACAATATCTTCAACATTTTCATTGGTAATTGTATGATTAGTAATCCAATTATTTTGATAGACGATTTTTGATGTCTTCTCATTAATAACTATTAATTCACACCAATTAATCTCCAGACTTGATTCCCCATCTTTTAATGGTACTCTGTTAGCATAACGATAACGATAAATTAGATTATTTCTTCCATTCCACTGTTTCTTTTCACAAGTTTTGACTTCATCACTCTTTTCTAAAAAATCTAGCCATTCATATAAGGTTTTATGAGAAGTATCAAGACAAACGAAAATAAAATTATATCCTTGTGCTATGGCTAATTTGCAGATAGGTTGGCGAGAGTACAAGTCATCCCCTAAAAGGGTTACGGGATATTCATACTTAGATTGATGATTATTATTTAACCATCTTTTAACAGCCGCATTTTCACAGTCTTGTTTTTGATATCCATCTTGCTTTTTTATAAATTCAGGTTCTAAACCAATTACTTGTTTTTGATTAGGAGACACCACAATTGGTGTTATACAGCCGTGAAAATAAGTCGTACTTCCATTTTGATGATGACGTTGATTACAATGAGGACAATTAATTTTTTGAGATGAAAAATATTCTGTACCATCTAAAGCTATTAAAATTTCTTCGTTTAAGTAGAGAAACTTTTTCAGCACTCCATTTGACTTTAACCATTGATAGACTGTTTGAAAAGCTCCAAAAATTGTCGTGGCTGGCACCGGATCTAGCAAGTTTCTTATTTGATTATCACCAGGAATTTTCGCCAAAGAAAATAAACTTTCAACATTATCTTTTCCCTTACTACTTTTCATCAAACGTTGATGCTCTAGAAAAGAAGGTGACTGAGTAAAAAATACTGAAAATGCTCCCATTACTGCATCTTCTACTTGATATTGTGTATTATTTCCTGGTTTTCTTCCATCAGGTAAGTCATTTAATTCTTGACGTAGAAATTGCATTAAATCAGAAATTTCTACGGTTGTTGCCTTTTGAACTATTTTGTCCATTTTTGAATAATTACTATTTTCAACCCACTAATTTTATCTGAAATGACAATAAGTATAAATTTTTATTTTGATTAAGTTCTCTTTTTTCATAGAGAACTATTTTTCTGGATCTCCCAGTTCTTTGTCAGACTATCATTTCTAATCTATTAAGTATAAATACTCAATAGATTTGTTCGATTGTTATTTTCAACGATTGTTTCCGTTACTGTGCGTCATCTCCCATCACCTACTCTAATAGGTTGCGCTATTCCCTTTTTTTTGAAAATATAATTCTTTTGTACTAAATATTCAGGTTTCAATTGAGGTTAATTGGTCATTTTTTTCAAAATGAGAATTGCTGTTTCGCCATGTCGCAGTAAATATAAATTGAGTGTCATAGCTGGCGATGAGGATAAAAGAGTTTGTGCAAAAATAAAATACCATCAATCTCGCAATCGAGTATGTGACACCAGGACAAAGAAATCCACCAACAAAGTCAATTCCCTCACAAACTTTGGCCTGCGAGTTCAAATGCTAATTTTCTTAGGGGAAAATAACAAGACTGGGGAAAAACGGTCTTGAGGACAGCGTGCAGGATTAATTCAAATTGGTTTACCCACTGTTTGTTGCTACTGTACCTCACTAAGCTGAGAAAGGCTATATTCTTATGCACAGAAGAAAATAACTTATGGAGATATAGAACAAAGATGGTTAGTTGTGCAAAGTCAAGATAGAAAAAAATCTGACTTAAATAAATTATCAAAGAAATTAGAGCAGCGTTAAAATCCTTAAACTATACTGTAAAAAATCAATTGGTAAAAGCCATCAACAATCCAACTATGCGGTGGATATTTCAATGTTTTCAATCAGTTCATCTTGTTAATTTTCAACAAAAAACAGACTTTTATAATTTGACATCTGAAATGAAATACATTCTCCTATTTCTCCCAGAAGGCTTGCCGTAATTACTACAGATATATAAGTTGATTTATTAACCAATACCTTAGCCAATTTACGAGGGTGAAAAGATGATGCTTTAACCATTAACTCCCATTTATCTGAGGCTTGGCAAAAACAATCAGTCCTAAAAATTCCTTTAAGGTTTCCTACAAGGTTTTTTTAACGTATTAACCGTAGGATAAGGGTTTGGGATGACAAACTACCTTTTTATCGAAACGCCTATGTATGCTTAGTTTTGCCAGTGCAAGCCAAAAATTATCAAGGCTCTTTTTTTGGCTAAGGTATTGTTAATTATCAATTACTACCCCAAGCAGATATAATAACCGTTCAAACGGACATAGTATTAATAATCAAAACTGTTAACAGTCAAAACATGGAATTTATTTTTATTTATGTCACTTGTAAAGACCGTGCTGAAGCCCTTAATGTAGGTGAAGCCGTAGTAGAAGCTCGTCTTGCTGCCTGTGCCAACATAATTGATGGCATGGACAGTATTTATTGGTGGAAGGGTGAATTACAAGTAGAAAAAGAAGCTATTTTAATTATGAAATCGCGCCATGATTTATTTGCAGAACTAACGGAAAAGGTAAAATCAGTGCATTCTTATGAAGTACCTTGTGTGGTGGCTTTACCAATTGAACAAGGAAATCAGGATTACCTGAATTGGCTAATGACAGAAACCAAGGCTACAGATATCAACTTGAATTAACTAGATTGCTCCCCATAATTTCGCTCTTGATGTATCATAATCCACCCAATGACAACAAACAACCCACCCAAGGCCAAAAAACCTATATCCCAAGCTAATTGATTTGGTCCTGGTTTCACATGATGGATACCCAGAATTTGATGATTAATTACTCCTTCTACTAAATTGAACAACCCAGCACCTATGAGCAAAGAACCACCAAATGTTTGTGATAACCAAGGAACATCAGCACGCCCTCCTGCCCGCCACAGCAAGGTTACTCCAATTACAGTTAATACCCAATCCAAAGCATGAAATAAACCATCCCACACCATGTTTACGTCCGTATTTGTATCGGTAGTCAGGGGACGAATACTGCTTAACATATGATGCCACTGGAAGATTTGATGAAGCAGGATACCATCTACAAAACCACCTAGCCCTAAACCTAAAAAAATTCCAGCAGTAATTAGTGGTAAACGTTTAGGAAAAACCTGAATATTTGCTGCCATTTTTAAACCTACAGACAGTTTTCTCACCAAAATAGACTTGTTTTGTTATTAATTTCTTCTACCTAGAGAGCAATACTAGCCATCAATTTCAAGTGTTCACTATCTGCTCACACCTACATATACAATAATTGTGAACTGACAAGTCAGCCCTGGCGATCTCGCTTTGCACAAAAGAGGGGATAAAAACGAACAGCTTTTCGTCCTACAAAGGATAAATTAATTTATTAATGTTACTAAATATACTTTTAGGTATTGGTTTCTATGAAATAATCTATACCTAAATCAAACTCATTTGTTAAATTCACCACAAATGTAGAAATAATCAAGGTTTTAGCTATATTCTGTCATCTTACAAACTGAGTTTTTGTACTATTTGTTGCTCACGGCACTGTCCCTAGGTTTACCCAATTAGGAAAATAAAGAGGTGCAAAAATGACTGGCAGTAAAAGAATTGAAATTCGCAAGTTAGATTCAATGACAGTCGGAATGGTTTCATTTTACTCTTTAGCTAGTAGTAATCAAACTACGTTGGTTCATGTTTCTGGTAATTTTATAGATAATATGTTTGTGCATAGACATCAAACGGATCAATTATTAGTGGTGAAGGGACAGATTTTAATAACTACTCTGCACAACCGTGAATATCAATATACATTTTTGAATGAAAAAGAACCAACAATTATTACAATTCCTCCGGGGGTATTACATGGTGCAATTAATCTTAGTAAAGAACCTTGTATAGTTGTTAATGCTGTTTTACAGCACGGGCAAAGCGATGAAAAAGATTATCGTCCTGTGAAACCTCCTATACCCTATGATATAGATTGGGCAAAAAAATTATTTAGAGAACATAGTTTTTCTAATTGATTTATAGCATCAGCAATCGCTCTGTTAATCCCCAATACCATATTTTTACCTCTTTTATCCATCCTCAAACTGTCTAATATTTTATACATACAACTCCTATTTAACAGAATTTTCTGTTCTAATCAATACCAGCTTATTCCCACCAGCCACAAATCGGGGACTGTGTTGCCCAGGTTTTGAGGAAAAATGTGATCCATGGGTCACATTTTTGAGTTGCTTTCCTCGCCAGGCTTGTGTGTACACCGTAGCTACCGATACTGGAGCATGGGGTAAGCCATTGGGAGTTGCAGAGTTGGAAATTTAAGGCTAAGATAGTAGTTACACTCGTAATTACATTGGCGAAAGTTAAATGATCCAAACCTTAAAGTTACGCAAAATTGGTAATTCAGTAGGGGTGACTTTTTCTAAGGAGTTGTTAGAAAAACTCAATCTTTCCGAAGGAGATACCGTATTTGTGACGGAAACTGAACATGGACTCCAGCTTAGTCCTTATGATCCTGAGTTTGAGAAAGCAATGGCCATTTATCGTCAAGGTAGCCAGAAGTTTCGTCAGGCGTTGAAGGAACTCGCTAAGTGAATGAACCGACCTGGCTAACTGAACAGATGGTGCTTGCTATCCATAAGGATTTGATTTCTCAGTATGGTGGGTTATCTGAGGTGAGAGATAGCCCTAATTTAGCAGCAAGTTTAGCCCGTCCCCGACATCGGTTTTCCTATCAGCCGGAAGTTTCGCTCCTGGAATTAGCAGCGGTTTATGGTTTTGCTTTGTGTAAAAATCATCCCTTTGTGGATGGGAATAAGCGGACAGCTTTTATGGCAATGTATGTTTTTTTGGGGTTGAATGGTCATGGTTTTAACGCACCAGAGCCGGAGATAGTATTAGTGATGGAGAGTTTAGCATCTGGGGAAATTGACGAAAATGCTTTGCAGGTTTGGTTAGGAAAATATGCTGGTGAATTGCTATGAAACGAGAAAATTTAATTGCTTTTTTAAAAGCTCATGGGGCAGAGATTCGAGGTTATGGTGTAAAATCTCTGGCTTTATTTGGTTCGGTAGCAAGGGATGAAGCCACGGCTAAAAGTGATATTGATTTATTAGTGGAGTTTGACGGAAAGGTGACGTTTGACTGTTACATGGACTTAAAGTTTTTTCTGGAGGATAGTTTGGGATGTCCCGTAGATTTAGTTAGCAAGAAGATGTTAAAGCCTCAAATTAGAGATGCTGTTGAAACAGAGGCAATCTATGTCTCGTAGTCTCAGACTGTATTTTGAGGATATTTTGAACAGTTGTCACAAGGTTTTGCGTTATACAGAAGGTATCAGCTATGACCAGTTTTTTGAAGATGAGTTAAGGTTTGATGCTGTGCTGCGAAATCTGCAAATTATTGGCGAGGCCATCAAGCAAGTGCCGACAGAAATTAGAAATCGTTATCCTACGGTAGAGTGGCGGAAAATAGCAGGTTTAAGAGATATTTTAGCTCATGCTTATTTTAGTCTCGAAAATGAAACGATTTGGGATATTGTGCAAAATAAAGTTCCACTTCTGCAAGAACAAATTGAGGTTATTTTTCAACAAGAATTTGGCGATAGTTAAATTTTTGAGGAGTTGGGGATTTAAAATTAGAACTAAAGTTTTAGGGAATAGGAAACTTTATGTTCCCTTTTTTTTGTGATCTTGAAAAAACCAAGTTCAAGAAAATTAACCTTTCTTCGATCTATTTTTTCGACGAGATTCTTTCTGCATTTTTTTCTTTTTATCAACTTGACTTTTATTTTTATTTAATGTTAGAGTAAACCCCTTCACACTAATGGGAGAATTATCTTTTTTATTCGGCTTATCTGCTAGAAAGCAATTCAAAGACTCCATTTCTAATATTGTATCATTAATCAAAGTATAATGCTGTTTGTTATGCAGTTTCTGTAAGGCTGCTTCCACACCCATTTCTAGAGAATTATTGACATTATTTTCATTTACAAAAAACCTTTCCATTAAATCTTCTTCAAAAGCTCTATCTATATGCTCTTTAAGTTCAATAGCACAGATATCACAACTATTAATCACTAATTTATTCCACATATGATAATTATCTTTTTCCAGCCTGCTTAAAAAAAGTTCCTCAAAATATTGGACGACCTGTTCTCTAGAAATAATTTTTTGAACAAGCAATATTACTAAGGATTTTAGAGCAGCACCTCTAACAAATTTATTAACTGCTGGATTTTCTATCAGTTGCTTAATAGGGTCAAGATTTCCGTGACTGACAGAAGCAAGAATTCTACCTAAATCTTCAGTTACTACATCTCCGGTTACATCTAGGGAGATATCCCCTGGAGTCGAAAAAAAATCGACGATGATAGGATAAGATTTAGATTCTCTAAATTGTGCTAGTAAAAACAGGGAATAAATATGTAATAAATAATCTGGTTCTTCTAATAAATCTTCTAGATTATTTTTGCTTTCTTCTAAAGTCGCTAATAACAAAGGAGTAATGGCTTCCTGTTCTTGAATGGCTCTCTCTAAAGCCAAACGGGGGAATTTACCAGTGTTATTTTCTAGTTCTGATAAAATTTCTTCTAGTTGCATTTTCAAGCTAAATTGTTGGCTGACATTAAAATCATATACTAATGATTAGGCAAAAATTAAGTAGAATGGCGTAAAAAAACCGTAGACGCGGAGCGGCTTCTCGGAGAGTAGTATGTAACCGAAAGTAAAGTTGCCCAAAAAGCTTTTCCCTTCTGCCTTATCATCACGACAATTTTCAACACCGACCTACACCTGTCAGCTGCTCCCTGCCCCCCCTGCGTTTACAAATACGTGATATTTCTTTATTTGGAAGTTTCTTGCGTGGTTTGGGGATGTTGAAATTGGTTACAAATTATCAAAACCAACATCTCGTAATTGAATTTAGTGTAAAAACTCCCTAAACTGACAAAAGGTATTAGTCAGGTCAAAAGGGTTCGCTCTGAGTGCATCATGAATCAAAATTATACATTTAAATTTAACTCCTCCACAGCTTTAGAAGCACTCAAAGCAGGTAAATACGACCCCCTTGACTTTTACGAAGCACGTCTAGACCTATTTAAACTCTCGGTCATGGCAGACTATGACCAGTTAGTGTGCCTTCCCACCCTCACCTCTATTGACAAATACTGGTATCAAATTGAAACAGCCCGCAAGGTTCTTAGACAACTGGGTGGACGGGCATTGTTAGCAGATGAAGTCGGTTTGGGCAAAACCGTTGAAGCTGGAATTATCTGTGCTGAGTATTTAGCTAGAGGCATGGTACAGTCCCTACTCGTACTCACTCCCGCATCCCTGGTTTCTCAGTGGCAATTAGAATTAAGTGAAAAATTTAACATTGCCACTATTACCACAGATAACCGTGACCCCCAACAACCCCTAGAAGATTTTTGGACGCAGAATTCCCGCATTATCGCTTCACTCAACACGGCTAAATCTGCCAAACATTTTGCTCATGTCACCGGTCGTACCTGGGACTTGGTAGTTGTTGATGAAGCACACCACCTCAAAAATCGCACGACTCTTAACTGGAAATTGGTAAACGCCCTTAACAAGCGGTTTATCCTCATGCTGACTGCAACCCCAGTCCAAAATTCGCTCATTGAACTATTTAATCTTCTTACCTTACTCAAGCCAGGTTTACTGCAAACAGAAGCTGCGTTTAAAAAAGAATACGTTGATTCCAGAAATGGACGTATTCCTAAGAATCCTGAAAAACTGCGTTCCTTGATGCGGGAAGTGATGGTACGCAATACCCGCGCGTTGGTAGATGTGAAGTCTCATTATCGGCAGTATCGGTCGCATTTACACCAGAACGCTGATAACGCAAAGGATCTACCTCTGGTAGTTTCACATCACTCTTTGTGCCAGTAGGAATAATTTCATACAATGCTGTTACGGAATGACCAGCCCCAATTTCCCCTGCATCTTTCTTATCGTCATTGAAATCTTGGTTTTGCAACAGGCGATTTTCATAGCCAATTAAGCGGTATGCTTGCACTTTAGCGGGATTAAATTCCACCTGAATTTTCACATCCTTGGCAATAGTAAATAGAGTTCCCCGAATGTCATTAACTAGGACTTTTTTCGCTTCTAATAAGGTATCAATATAGGCATAGTTGCCATTACCCTTATCAGCTAATTGTTCCATTTTTCCATCTTTATAGTTACCAGTACCAAATCCTATAACTGTGAGAAAAATTCCCTGGTCTCGCTTCTGTTCAATTAATCGAGTTAATTCGGCATCACTGGAAACCCCGACGTTAAAATCTCCATCAGTAGCTAAAATTACTCTGTTATTACCAGATTTGAGGAAGTTTTGTTTGGCTATCTTATAAGCCAATTCAATCCCTTGACCACCAGCAGTAGAGCCTCCAGCTTCCAAGCGGTCAATGGCTGCTAAAATTGTTGTTTTCTGATTTCCAGGGGTAGCAGGTAAGACTACACCTGCATTTCCTGCATAAACTACTAAACTTACCCTGTCTTCAGGACTGAGTTTATTCACCAACAATTTCAGGGACTGTTTTACCAAGGGTAATTTGTTGGGTTCACCCATAGAACCGGAGACATCAATTAGAAATACGAGGTTACTGGGTGGTAAGGTTTCACTCTCTAAGCGTTTTCCTTGCAAACCTACTTGTACTAATTTATGTTGAGGATTCCAGGGAGCAGCAGTAACTTCAGTGGTGACGGAAAAGGGTCTATTTCCTGTTGGTTGAGGATAATTATAGGTGAAGTAGTTAAGGTGATTTCTGAAAAAGAAATTACCAGCTAAAGAGGTTGAATCAAGATATCCCATTTGGGCAAAAGTGAATTTCGCTGCAATCTAGGCTCAAGTTCCTTCATGGCTTTCTTAGTTAGAGAAATTCCTTTTTGGTAAACAGTCTTGCTTAAAGTTAAAATGGGATGTATACCTTTCCAAGTCATGCTTTTAGCCCATAAAAGCATGGTGGTAACATCGACGAGCTTGCTTCCATTCCAATGCTGTTCAAGAATACCCCAACAACGTTCTATGGGATTGTATTTACTATGGTAAGGAGGATAGTAAAGCAACTGAATTGGTGTCTTGATCTTGTCAACAAACTCAACCATCCTGTTTAAGAATTGAGTTCGCATACCGCTACTTTCTGGACCATTATCAACTTTAATTTGGATAAGTTCGGTATGAATGCGTTGTTCTGGTGTAACTGTGTTCCACCACGAAATCAGGCTATCAACAATGAAATCGCTGGTTTTATAGGAACTACCAAAGTTAATGTGTAGTTGTCCACTATCTTCGTCCACAATCCCACAGGGAATATATTTTTCCGTGCATCCCATATCATGGTCGTTAGCTTGATTGTCTCCTCTAGTTTTTCCACCACGAGAGTACTCTCCAATATTCACCGTGGCTTTGCAGTCCATACTTATTCGCTTGATTTTGCTGCTCGTTACTTGCTTATTAAAGTTGTCGATGTTGTTAAAGATATCTTCTGTTTGTGCAATTTTTTTTGAGGTTTAGCTTTTACTACTTTACGAAGAAGATACCCCATTCTGTTCAATACCTGTGCCATTGTACTTTGAGATGGTAATTGCTCCTGGCTAAATCCCTGTTCTTGGAGTTGTATCAATGCCGATGCTGATGTTAACCGCGTGTAGGCTAACGATGTTTTAAATGTTGGGTCTTGTTGAGAATGGGATTCTGCCAGTTGGCGCAGTGATAATGCCGCTTCTGGTTGCTTTTCCTCCCAGCGTTTTGCCCCACTCAAGGCTGATTGTAATCCTACACAGACTATACCAGTTCGTTTTTCTGCCAATCCCACCTCTATATTTTTTCTCCCCCAGCCAAATACTGTTTCTGCCAACCTTCCGCTCCCCTGGCAATATTTCAGTGCCATTCCCGCCTGAAAGCTTCGTCTTTCTACTCCATCCATTTTCGATGCTGCCAGTCGCAGGTCTTCAATTTGCGATGATGTTAATAATGTTTTTGAGTCTGTTGAGACTAATGTATCCAATTTCTTACTTCTGTCTCCTGAGTCATCAAGACTATATTCTACCTCTATCGGTAAATTCTTTCTTGGAAATCACCTTAAAGCGGCAAAGGAGGCAAGAATTCGTCAATTGTTAGCACTAGTTCCCAAGGAAGCCAAATTATGGGAGGAGGTTTTTAGATTAATTGCTCTCAAACAATCTAAACCCTATGATGATGCGATTGCACATTTGAGAAATCTACGCGATTTAGCTGAACATCAAGGACAGTTAGAGCAGTTTAAGTTACGCGTTCAGGAAATGCAAACAGATTACAGCAATCGTCCTGGTTTACTTTCACGTTTACAAAAGGCAGGGTTGTTAAGGCTTTAATTAACCGCCGTCATGAAGCTTATCGTTTATTGATAGGAAGAGGCTTTCGCTCTCTAACTGATAGATATTATGTAAATTTTGTGACAATGCAATAAGTACCAAGACAGAATTAATGACATATTGATTATTGACAAATTCTTTACTAGTCAAAGATTTCAGCCCAATTTTTGTGTAATTAATTTTGTCCAATTACTTAAAAAGCGTCATACCAACGGAGTTGGGGGGCAGAAAAAATTGGCGCACAAAACAATCCGCAAAGAAAATTTACTCAATGACAAATTTTCGGAAACTGACGCAATAATCAGGGGTTTAGCCATCATGAGTTAGCTGAAAAGCCGACTGTATCAACTTCTTGATTTTATGGCGGTAAATAAGTATACACAAGAAAAGCAAAATGTATTGCGTTTTGTAAAATGCCTGAAACTCAATCAGAATATCGCATTCACATAACTTTACATACCGTTACATGACCTGAAATTTTTCGATCAATCTACTTACTAGCTATTACAAAAATCATCCAATCTCATCTCTTTCCAAATTTCAGAAACCTGCCATCCTGTTTTGCCAACAGAGTAAACTATGGGATTATCTCGGCAAGAAATGTAGTTAGGTTGTTGATTCTCTACATTGATTACTCTGGTTTGCTCAAGCAAGGGTTCTGGAGCATTAATAATCTCGGTTTGGAGATTTTCTTCTTCCGACTCCATACTCTTGATTTTGTTGAGAATTAGCTTTTCAGATTTTTTAATTAGTTTCATAGTTTAGCCCTTGAAAGTTTTGAAAACAGCATATAAAAAATTGAGAATTTTAACATAGATTATGAGATAGACTAGGGTAGTCTTTCAATCATCTTCAGAAAAATCCGCAAAAAGTTTTGATGAAGTTTAGTTATCCAAAATTACATTGGGAAAACTAGGATACAATATTTTTCTGGATAATAAAAGTGTTGTGCCGAAAATTTATGTAACTCTGACTCTAATTCTCAATTTATGCTTCAGAAGCTAGTAACGTAACGCAAGACAGAACTCAAAAAGATTATCGGGTAAGCTTTCCGCACTAAAACCAATGGGGTATTTTTTTTATTTGGAAGTTCCTTATTCACGGGTCAGCAGTTCCAAGTTATGACCATTGGGGTCATAGAAGTAAAAACCTCGACCACCTTTTCTGTGATTAATTTCACCTTGATGTTGGTGCATAGGGTCGCTACTGTATTCCAAACCTATTTCTTTTACCCGTGCAAAGATAGCATCAAATTCTTGATCTGTAACATGAAAAGCATAGTGGTGTGACTCAAAATTTTCTCTATTATCAAAATCAAAGGTCAATTGATTGTTTACACGCACAACAGCAAAGTGAGCAAGGGGAGGTTCTACCTTTAAACCAAAAATTTGGGCAAAGAACTGTGCAGATGCTTCCTTATCGTATGCTGGTACTATGGTGTGATTAAGGGTAATTGTCATTTTACACCTCTGGTTTTAGGAAGTAATTAATTGCAGTATAAAAGTTGATAGTAACGATGTTTTGTGCTAGTCAATTTTTGAAACTTCTTCTATCTTACAGTATGCCAAAATTATTTGTTAGTTGACGTAAAATCAACCAAGTTATATAGCGACTGATTTATAAATGTCAAGACTGTAATCAACAAATTACTTTTGATACAAATTCACCAATTTAACCAAGCTGGAAACAGCTTAATATCCCTGATGAATCCATTCGCGACCGGCTTTTTCAGCAGCTTCTGGAGTGTAATAAAGTTTGCGTTCACCAAACACTTCACCTCCAGCACTAATTAACCGGAACTGCCAACAATCGGAGTCTGTGTAAAATACCAACAAGGTAACGTTTTCAATAATAGTAACTAAATGAACTTTAGTTGACATGGTATATAGTTTTAGTTGTCTACCGTAATCAAAACATATTTACTCAAAAACTATTGTTTCCTCCCGTTTTTCAAGAAAAATAAGAAAATGCCCAAAATTACAGAATGCGTTAGCACAATCTACCATTAGAAAGACAATTAGTAACTTCAATATTATCCACCAGATAGATGAAAATTATGAATAATTTTGTCAAGTTAGAGTCAAAGCAGGTTATTCTCTTGGATTTAAAAAATGACTAAATTCATAGATTTTGATTTTTATGAATATTGATGTCAGATTATTTTTAGAAGACATGACCCCAGCCCAAGCAGAGACTTTATTAGGGGGTTATTGCGAATCTTTACAGGATTATCCCTATATTTATTTAGGCGATAATAAGTCAAAAAAACAAACTATAGGTGGAGATAATAAATACAATAATCAGAAAATTAACACCATAGATAATTCCAAAAAAACTTACTTGAACGGAGTCCTTATACCCACGAAAGAAAACACTGTAGTTATATATGGATAACATCGAAAAATGGAGCGTATATTAGCATCTTGCAATTATCTCAATTCAGAAGATATACTGCAAATGCCTAATAGCTATACTTGATGTCATCAAGCTTTTAGCAATGATTTAAAAATTAAGCTTTCAGCCATTTTTAGGATAAATTAGGCAAATCATTGACTTTATTGAGAATAAATAAACTTTCGTCTCCCCCACGTCCAATTCTTAAAGTTTCATCTAAATAAGTGATATCAAGAGTGGCAATTCTCCCTTGAGGATTATTAGCCGCTACGACTTTAAAGGGATTTAGTTTAGGCGTATCAATACCTACAATTTTCTCAATCGCCAAATAACGTTTATCAAAATCAACATTGATGCGTTTGTCTGCTAAACCCGATGTATCTAGAGCAGGTTCAAAACTAGCTGTGACTTTCACATATCCTGATATGATTTTCAGAGGATGTTGCACTTGAGCCAAATTAAAAAACAGTTTATTGGCAATATTAATTACTTGATAAACTTTACCTATTTGTAAACCCAATGGTAGAGAATCCAAAGAACGGATTTCTCTAGCTGTGGAGTATTGGAGTTGCCAAGCTCCTTCTAATAAAGCAGTAGCATTGAGAAGAGGTTGCGGATGAGGATTGAGATTTTCTAAGTCTATTGCTAACTGTTCAATTTCTGCAACTAAAGTTTTATCCAGCCTCAAATTAGTAACAGGAGAACCATCATCTTTAGTTTGAATCTTTTTGATTGTTGCTTGTAATTTTTCCTTTAAGATTTGATTATTCATTAGATGAAATATTTAGAGAATACTTAGAAGACTGTAACCTAAAAAGGCGATACTTCCTACAGAACGCCGCAGACATCGCTGTAAATCTGTAATTATTTCCGTTCAAGAAGTGTATGAAACATTATTTTAAACCGCGTCTACGTTGAAAGCCATAGTTTTTCACCAATTAGGGCAAAGCTGAATCCTTACCACAAAACAATAATATACTCTCCTTAAAAACTCCAGGTTTCAAAACAATACCTTCGCCAATTTGCAAAATATAGGGCTGAAAGCCAATAAAATCGTGACGATATCAATAGGGGTTCAAGATTTTGGCGAAGGTATTGTCAAAATAGACAGGCTTTAATGCCACAAAATTAAGCAGTACCGCAACAAGTTTTACAGATATTGAGTTTAGTTTAGCGGGTTACTAACATAACTAAACATAATATGAAATGTCCTTACGGATATTCACCAAAAAAGGGATAAATTTTGGACTCCTATGTTTGGGTTACTTTCAGCTTCTAAAGCTTGTTGGCACGCTGGTGTTATTCCCAAATGGTCTTAAACATATAGTTTTTTGTATAGGTGCGTTTCCAGATTTAAGGAAGAAAAACCACGGCTTTGGGGCTATAATCTATGATATCAATCTTAGCTATCATGACTGCCAACAAGACCCCACCCAGCGAGATGATTCGCGTGCCTACTGTACTAGTTCATGTAGTACGCCACTTGGCGAAAATACACCGTGATGGTCATACAACAGCGTTATTGCAAGGCTTGCAGGAAGTGATATCGCATTTTGATAGCAGCGTGAAACTGGAAGCAACCAGCGAATTACAGCAGGTGGAGGAAAAACTAGGAGAACTAGAAACGCACCTTTGCCAGCAAGATCAACTGGTGTCCACTAAACTGGAAGTCCTTGGTAAACAGTTGGAAAAAATAGAGCGGGCGCTGGCCTCTGGTAAATACGGTGGTCAAGCCCGTAGTAGCAGATCCGCATACCCATATCAACAACAACCAGTTGAAATAAAATCTTTTGCTCCTGAAAACTTAGCGCAACGATTGGGTATCACTGCTCAAAGTTTGATTACAGAGCGCGAAAGCAAGAGTGAAAAAGAATTTATCAGTTGGTCGAGGAATCGTGACCCGATGAGCTTGGGATGGAAATTTCAGGAGCAAGATGGATTATATTATCCGGTTAGGCAGTAGTAGTCTCTACTTCTGTTTCAGAATCTCGCCTAACTCACTACGCTACTAAATAAAAGTTCATTAACAGTTCATTGAGTTGAGCTATATTGGAGTATAAAAAATGCCCAAGTGTCTATGCCTAGCAATCCCTCACCTCAATTATCCTCAGAGCCAGAAAACAGTCTTCAGGAGAAATTAATCCGCTCAATCTGGCTGCATGGAGACAAATACTGTTATTTATTTGAACCAGATGGCTCTTATAGATTGTTAAGCACTGACCGCCGAGGGAGGTACACCATCTCAGCTGATGGTCGCTCTGTTTTGCTAGATTGGACAACAGATCCCTTCACTGAAGAATTGTCTGTGCTGGAAGATGGGAGTTTATTCATGAGTGGGAGTAAATTTGTGGAAATTGGTACGCGATCGCCTACGGCACCATTGCTCGACCCCTCCCTCCCTATTAATCCCCTACCCCAGCCTGATCTTAGCATTCCCACCAGCCCATCACAGAGTTACCAATTTGAGATCGACACAGGCAAATGGCCTAATTATGGAACGATTACCTTAGAGGGTCTGCAAGTAAGGCTGATTCGTACTGATTATAGCGGGAATTTTTTGTCTGAAGAACTGCGTGAGTTTGGGTCCCAAGAAGAGGCAGAGGACTACTACCACTCCACCATTCTTGGCTATGACCGGAAGAGGCAGGGGGAAGGGAGCTTTCTAGCGGGGGGAACAAGCCCTTTCCCCCAACGCGCAAGCAGAGCGGAACATGGGTATAAGCCCCGTCCTTCTAGGACACTTATACGGAGCGGAGTCCAAGCTCCGTCCCGGTCTTCCCCCTTGCCCCCTGCCCCCTGCCCCTTTTCCTCTTCGTGACCCCTACTATTCGCCTCCTGCCACCACCCAAACCGTTTATCTGGAACTCTCCGACGACCATTCCCACAAGTTCTATGAAGTCGCTATTAACGGATTAAGTGTCACAATTCGCTATGGACGCATTGGCACTTCTGGACAAACCGACAGCAAAACCTACAGCAGCCCCCAAAAAGCTCAAGCTGCTGCCCAGAAGAAAATAAATGAGAAGTTGAAAAAAGGTTATGTGCAGTTGCCGACGGCAGAAGAAAGTCCATCACTAGCTTCTGGATCATCTCTAATTACCCAAATAGCAGAAGAAAGTCGTATATCTAATTTTACTCCCTACTGGCTACCCGAAGATTTTCGCGTCTTTACCAATGACAGAGGTATAGTTAGCACTCATTCAGGTGGGGCAGAGGGATTTGAGGCGAGAATTTTACCTACCGTGAATCAGTACATAGTCTGCGATTAATCTGTACTCAAGGTAGTCTGCAAGTTTTGTCGGTCAACATATCTGAGCCAGCAGTTAAAACACCCAGAAAACCATAAGCTAAACCCAATGTTTCTGCATCTATGCTTTCATTGGTTCTATGGTTACGGACAAATTGATTGCCAGACTTGATTTTCATTTTTTGTCTTGAAGAAGTTAGGGAATAGAAAATAAGCCTTCTCTGTTCCCTTGTAATTTGCGTTTTACCTTACACAGCATCTTGCAGATTTCTAGTATAATTCTGCACGTTAGCAGGTAATTCAATCTCCGGTGATAAACGAGGATCTGGTATTGGCGTTGTGGTTGTTAATCGTAATGGCAATTCTCCCGCCCACACGCTTAAAGCGTAATCTTCCTCATAGTCAATTGGTGGTCCTGTTCTCACTTTGGCAGAGGCTTCTGTTATGGGTAGTGATAATACCAGTGTTCCGGCAAGTTCCTGACTGGTGGGAGGACGCACCTCGTCCCAGCGACCAGAAACAACGTGTTCGGTAAATGCTTTCAATGCTGCTAATTTTTCGGCTTCATCTTCCACAACGGTTGCAGTTCCAAAGATGACAACAGAGCGAAAATTCATTGAATGACGAAAAGCTGAACGCGCTAACACTAACCCATCTAACAAGGTGACAGTGATACAAACTTCGATACCCTGTTTCAGGTTTCGCAACATTCGACTAGCTGGGGAACCGTGGATGTACAAACTCTCACCTATTCTGCCGTAGGCAGTAGGAATCACAAATGGTTGAGAATCAACTACAAATCCGACATGACAGACCAAGCCTTCATCTAAGATTTGGTAAATCTCTTGACGCTCATACTTTGCTTTGTGAGGTAATATTTTGATTTGATTGCGTTGGGTAATTGTTAATAAATCAGACTGGGTTTCAGTTGGTAATGAATTCATATTGATTGCTGTTGTGAATAATCTACTAATCAACCAAGAGAATGCAAATCTAGCCGCATCAGATTGCTGTTTATAAATCCCAATTGTGAATAAACAGGTTCACCATCTGCAATACTGTAGCCAAAAAAAGAGTATAAAAAGAGGGCTGATGTAGTAGAGTTATAGTCTTCCACAACGACAACTCGAAAGCCACATACAGCCCATGTTTGACATACTAGCACTGTTGCAATGCCTACTACCAGAAATAAAAGTGACGACGATGCGGCAGTTAAGCCAGATCATCACGGCCATGTTAGCCATGAGCGGGCGAGTCACAATGTTGGGAATATCGCGTTGGACGCTTAGTGGTGGTAGTTATCGGACGGTAATCAGATTTTTTCGTACAGTCATACCGTGGACAACGGTGTTCTGGGTGTTTTTTCGGCGGCATTTGTTCTGCCCAAATGATGTTTATTTGTTGGCAGGAGACGAAGTAGTAATAAGCAAAGCCGGGAAAAAAACCTATGGATTAGATAGGTTCTTTTCCAGTCTAATAAGTAAACCAATATTGGGACTATCTTTCTTTACATTATCATTAGTAAGTGTTCAACAAAGACACTCATTTCCGATTCAGATAGAACAGGTAATAAAAAGCGATGTAGAAAAAAGTAGTGTCTCGCCAAGTCCAGAAGTAAAACCTCAAGAAAAACGTGGACGGGGACGACCAAAAGGAAGTAAAAACAAAATAAAAAGGAGGTGACTTTTACACCTGAATTGCTAAGAATTAAGAAGATGATTAATGAGCTATTTAAGTTAATAGCTAACTTTATTCCCCTCACTTACTTGGTCGTAGATGGTCACTTTGGGAACAATAATGCTTTGCAGATGGCTAGGCAGGTAAAGTTACACATAATTTCCAAGTTACGCCACGATTCGGCGTTATATATACCTTACCAACATCCTGACCCCAATCATCGTTCTCGTCGTAAATACGGAGATAAGCTGGACTGGCACAATATATCTGATAAATATTTGTGTCAAATTAGTATTGAAGAAGATATCCAAACAAATACTTATCAATCTACCTTACTGCACAAAGAATTTGCCCAGCCTTTGAATGTAGTGATTTTAGTAAAAACCAATCTGAAAACTAATGCTTGCAGTCACGTAATTCTGTTTTCTAGTGACTTAACTTTATCATATGACAAAATAATTGACTATTATAAACTGCGCTTCCAAATCGAATTTAATTTTCGTGATGCTAAACAATTTTGGGGATTGGAAGATTTTATGAACAGGGGTCAAACTGCGGTGACTAATGCTGTCAACCTTTCATTTTTTATGGTCAATTTATCTCATTATCTTCTAGCTCAGTTCCGTCAAGATAATCCTGGTTCTGGCATTGTTGATCTTAAGGCTTACTGTCGTGGTTTTCGATATGTTCGGGAAATGTTAAAAATGCTTCCGCAACAGCCTGAGCCTATTTTATTATCCCAGATTTTTGCCAAGCTTACCTCTCTTGGTCGTATTCACAATGCTTCTACAGCCGTTGAACCCTCGTAATTTGGCTACAGTATTGCTAGAGAAACAAATCCTGACTTTGCGGAGAGCAGGTAACTCAATAGAAGCCACAGCCCAACAACTACAACTCAAAACCCATCAAGTGATGGGTGAATGGACTAAAGTCTACCTTGCAGCCCAAACCCTAAGAACTCAAGATTAGCTAACATAATCCACACACTCCCTTATGCCTATGGCTACTGCGTCGCCACGCAAACAGGTGAGTGTGGGCTTCTCAAGGATTTTTCTAAGAAGACATTGACTGAGCTTTAAAGCCCTATGCCCTATGGACTTTTGCAGCTAAAAAGACTGACAAACCATAGTCATTTACCACAAAATAGCCAATAATATATCTGTTAGTAAAACTGGTGTTTTTGATCCCAACACATAATTCTTATGTTGTAATTAAGGCATTGAGAGCAAATTTTCATTTGCGTGGTAGCTTTACTGTCTAAGTGAGCTTAAGTATGACACGCTCCAAAAAGTGAAAAGTTACAAACTCAATTTTCCGTTTTTGAATTCATTCCTCGTGAATATTTCATGCAAACTCAGGTTTTTAGCGATATTTTCCCCTTGCTGAGTACAGCCAATCCACAAACACTCGAATGGTTACTCAACATCTCAGTTGAACATGAATACCCCTCTGGAAGAGCTGTTTTAATGGAAGACGCTTGGGGTAATGCAGTCTACTTCTTAGTTTCTGGTTGGGTGAAAATCCGGCGTACTAAAGGTGATGATTCTTTGACAATAGCAATTTTAGGCCAGGGCGATTTCTTTGGAGAAATGGCGGTCTTAGATGAATCTCCGCGTTCAACCGATGTTATTGCTCTTTCACCTGTAACATTATTAACTGTCTCTAGAGAACGTTTTATCCAAATTTTGTTTAAAGATCCACAGTTACATCACCGGATGCTACAACTGATGGTAAAACGATTAAGACAGATTAACATGCGCTTGCAAATGCGCTCTTCACCACCTGCGGTTAAACTCGCCTACACTTTAGTTAACTTGGGTGAGAACTATGGGCAGGAATCAGCCGAAGGTAAGGAAATTTTTTATATTCCCTTTAAAGATTTGGCAGAAGTAACAGAAATTAGCATAGAAGAAACCACCAAAATTATGGAAAAACTCCATGAAAAAGGATGGATAAAAATTGACCCTGCCAATAACTTCATTTATCTAGTCAACTTCAAACAGCTACAGAATTTAGCTAATAAATTGTAACCGATGTTGAGTGTTGATAAGGCAGTATGTTAATTGACCTATTGACCATGCCAAGGTTAGATTTTAGATTAGTTTTTTTTCACTATTTTTGTATCCAAATAAGCTACAAACCTAGTCGCAAAGAAAGCAGAATCAATCTAAAATTGCTTGACTAATAACTCAGAATTTAGCACATAAAATGACTGAAGTAATCACACCTCTTCCCATTACTCAAGTGCAACTAATGAGTAGAAAAATTCATTACTGGGTGGCAATGTCCCAACCAGAAAATCATTTATTTGAGGTGACTTTACACCTGGTAGATTACCCAGCACCAATTCTCGATTTGAAAATGCCAGTTTGGACACCAGGTTCTTATTTGGTGCGAGAATATGCCAAGAATTTACAAGATTTTGCCGCATTTACAGGAGATAAACCTTTACCGTGGCACAAAATTAGTAAAAATCACTGGCAAATAGAAAAAGGTGATGTTTCAGAAGTAATAGTGAGTTACCGCGTTTTTGCGAATGAGTTGTCGGTACGCACAAACCACTTAGATGTTACTCACGGTTATTTCAATGGTGCAGCGCTATTTTTGAGAATTCCTGGTTGGGAAAAGCTACCAATTTCCGTGACAATTGTGCCACGATTTCCAGAATGGCAAGTAAGTACTAGTTTACCAACAATTACCGAGTCAGCCAATACTTTTGTAGCTGCTGATTTTGATACTCTTATTGATAGTCCTTTTGAAATTGGTAGTCATCAATTATTTCACTTTGATGTCTTAGATAAACCTCATGAATTAGCAATTTGGGGAAAGGGAAATTTTCACCCACAACAAATGATTTCAGACTTTAAAAAAATTATTGAAGTCGAAGCTAAAATGTTTGGTGGTTTGCCTTATCATAGATATGTGTTTTTGCTGCATTTATTTCAACAAGCTTTTGGGGGATTGGAACATAAAAACTCTTGTTCCTTAATTTATCAACGGTTTGGATTTCGGACTCAGGATAAGTATGAGCCGTTTTTACAATTAGTGGCACATGAATTCTTTCATTTATGGAATGTTAAAAGAATTCGTCCTCAAGGTTTAGAAGTATTTGATTATGATCAGGAAAACTACACCGCATCTTTATGGTTTTGTGAGGGAACAACCAGTTATTATGATTTAGTAATTCCTTTACGGGCAGGTATTTATAATGCCAAAGCATATTTAAATTATTTGAGTAAAGAAATTACCAGATATCTAATGACTCCAGGACGGAAAGTACAGCCTTTATCAGAGTCAAGTTTTGATGCTTGGATTAAACTTTACCGTCCAGATGCTAATAGTGGTAATTCCCAAATCTCCTATTATTTAAAAGGAGAAATGGTGTCACTTTTGTTAGATTTATTAATTCGAGTTCATCATAGCAATCAGCGTTCCTTAGATGATGTCATGCGGCAAATGTGGCAGCAATTTGGCAAAGAGGAAACTGGTTATACTCCAGAACAGTTAGAGGGAGTAATTGAGTCTGTAGCAGGTATGAATTTAGCAGATTTCTTTAAACGCTATCTTCACGGTTTGGAAGATTTGCCATTTAATCAGTATTTGCAACCTTTTGGTTTGCGATTAGTTGAGGAAAAGAATGAAGAACCTTATTTCGGAGTGAGGATAAATACTGAAAATGGACGAGAAGTAATTAAATTTGTAGAAGCAGATTCACCAGCACAACAAGCAGGAATTGATGCTGGAGATGAGTTATTAGCTATTGATGGAATTAAGGTAGGAAATCAGTTAAATGAACGGTTAAAGGATTATCAACCAAATGATTCTATCCAAGTTTCTGTTTTCCATCAAGATGAATTGCGGACTTATTCTGTCATTTTAGCTGCACCACTTCCTGGCAGGTATCAACTTAAATCTGTGGAAAATCCTTCTTCTGCGGAAATGGAAAACTTTACAGGTTGGTTAGGTGTGCCACTGGCAAGTATTCAGTAATATCTCAGTAATATTAAAGATGAAAATGTCTGAATCAGGATACCCAAGATTAAAGGATTAACAGGATGAAAAAAATACAGCTAATTAAATCCTGTAAATCTTGAAATCTTTTCAGAGGGAACAGGAAGCAACTCTTAACAGAAAAAACTCATGTTTAGAAACATGAGATTGAAATAATGACACTGTTTTTTTCGTGTCACTCTCCTTGTAAAAACATCCTTTTTTTTGACTGAGCTTTAAACTCTTAAACTTTAGTTTTTTATTTGTTCCCTGTTCCCTGTTAAGAGTTCCCTGTTCCCTTCTTTTGTAAATCTTGTAAATCCTGATCCAGACGATTCATCCTCTAGAAAAAAGAATCTTTTTATTACTTAATTTGACTTTTTAATACTCCTGGTTCTTGCTGAATCGGCAAAACATCTAAAATATCAGTTTGGGAACAATATTTAAGGTCTTCTAAACATTCTAAGCGTAATAATCGTTGTCCATGACTAGCTTTGTGCAATAATCCTAATAAATCATTTTGCCATTGTGAATAAAGTGCGATCGCACTAATCGTTTCATCATTACCACTGAGTTCTTCTAGAGTACAATTAGTTTGTTGCCAAATACTATGAGCGATCGCACCCGCACACACTGTATCCTCTAAAGAATAACTTCCCTCCCAACCAGAACCAACAATCCAGACGCTTTCCGGTTGCTTTTCTAAGAGAAATTTAACTACTGCTGACCGATTAATCAAAGCTGCTGCAAGAACAATGGGGGCATTCTGTATCCGTTTTAAAGCCCTTGTACCATTTGTGGTGCTAATAAATAAGCGTCGTCCCGCAACTAATTCTGCTGTGCAATCTAAGGGTGAGTTACCCAACTCAAAACCAGCTACCTTTGCACCACCCCGTTCTCCAGCCCTAAGTCGTTTTTCTGGAGGCCATTGTTCACTCACTTCTATGAGTTGATTTAAATCACTGAAAACCTGCACAGCTTCCCCTCCAGCGGCTAAAACCGTAGCCATTGTGCTAGTTGCTCGCAGAACATCAACAGCGATCGCACATTCTGGTAATGTATCAATTGGGGTTAATTCGGGAGTGTGATATACAAATATCTTCACGTGCTGGCTACACCTACTTCATAAGACTGCGGTTATATTTTACCTACTTGATGTCACTAACTGTTTATACTAAAATTTATCTCTTCATCAATACAGAAATACTAGAAAATCATAAAAAGCCTATTCATCAAGGTTTTAGGCTTGGTATTACTTCTTCTAATCGCAAAGATAGAAAAAACTAGAGGTTGTCTGAATCAGGATTTCCAGGATTTGAGGATTTCCAGGATTAGAATGAGCATTTTTTACCAATTACCAGCCTAAATTACATAACTAGCAACTTGGATCAATTACTTCTCTGTGTGGGCTTTTAGCCATTGTTCCAAGTCGCTAATATCCACAAAATCTAATAATGCTTCTCCCAGGTCTTCTAGTTTCTCTATGGTCAGGTTGCTGATATTTTCGATGTAATTATCGCTCAATTTTCCAAATCGCTTGGATAATTGACGCACCAGTAAGTTTTTCTCCCATTCTTGTCTAGCTTCTTGCCTACCTTCCTCCTTTCCTTCTTGATATACTCTTGTTTGCTTGATACCATTCACTAGAAATATTAGGTCTGTGTGCATTTTCTATACTTCTATGTGGGATTTGAGCCATTTTTCTAAGTCGGTAATATCCACAAAATCTAATAATGCTTCTCCCAGGTCTTCTAATTCCTCTATGGTCAGGTTGCTGATATTTTCGATATAATCACTGCTCAATTTTCCGAATCGCTTGGATAACTGACGCATAAGTAAAATCATCTCTCCATCTTGCTTTGCTTCTTGATATACCCTTGTCTGCTTGATATCACTTACTAAAAACATCGCTTCTATCTCCTGACGGCTTAATTGCGAGAACTTGGACACCAAAACACTTTCTAATAAATCTATAATACCTTGTCTTTCTGTGTTGTTGCTAATCTCTGTTTTGGTTCTTTTCATCAAGTTTTGAACTAATTCTGGTGCTTGGGTTTCTTTACTGAGAATTAATTCAATTAATCCCATTCCAATTGAACCTGTTGGGATTTCATCTAAATAAATGCGTTTGATACGACCGCTATTAACTAATTCTTGTTGGAAAGGAGTTAAGATTTGTACATCCAAACTGCGTTTAGCAAACAAAGCTACCGCTTGCCAATCTTGTACTTCATAACACCGAGAAGTGCTGTATTGTCATCTTGTCTGAATCAGGATGTCCAGGATTAAAGGATGAACAGGATTAATATTAGTTTGATTCTCAAGGTAGGGGTTTTGGTGAATTTCTCTTATTCTTCCCAAAAGTCCACATTTAGCATTGCGTCAATATCACAACTAAACGGCCATGTATGAGGAAATTCACACTGGGGATAACTTCGACGCACAATTTTGAGAGTATCTTCGTAAACTTCATCAAACACTTGACTAAAATAAGGCTTTAAACTGGGTGCTTGTTTCAATAATCGCTTGATAGATACTCTTTGTTTGTCAATTGATTCTACCCAACCGCGATAACACTCAGGCATATTTACATAGGTGCGCTTGAGAATATGTTCAAAAAGTTCTCCTAGTCTATTTTCTAATTCGTGTTTTTGCGATCGCCCCAAACTCTCTATCTCCTCAATCAGATTCTCAAAATCTAACTCCTCAATATCCCTATTCCGTAACTTGTTGACGATATCTTCAATCCAAAGTAGATAATCTTGCTCATATAAAGATACTGCAATCTGCGTCTGTGTCATTGCTTTGTCTCCTTTGAATAACCTAACTCAACCTTACAGCGATTTTCATCTCTCTGTGCCTGGAGCGCCTCTGCGTGAGATAAAAAATGCGAAAATACAAACAACATCCCAAAATTATCAACATGGCTCCTTTACCAGATTATCGTCCCAAACAAATGTCCGTCGGTCCCCTAGAAGCAGAAATCCTGAGCATCGTTTGGGATATCGGTTCAGCAACAGTGAAAGATGTACACGATCGCATTCTCGCTGATCCTAACCGCGAATTAGCTTATACTTCCGTTACCACCGTTCTCCGTCGTCTCACCGAAAAAGGTTGGTTAGCTTGTGATAAACAGGGAAAAGCATTTTATTGGCGGCCATTACTCACCAAACAACAAGCAGAAGTAATTAAAGCCCATGATCAATTACAGCGATTTTTAGCAGTGGGAAATCCTGACGTAGTGGCTGCCTTTGCTGATAGTTTAGATCAAGCAGCTAGTGATCAAATAGAAGCGATCGCAAAACGCATTCAAGCCGCACGTCAAGCCAGGGGAGAGAAATAAAATTATGCATCTACTCATGATTGTCACCGCTGTCACCGTTGCCTACTGGTTACGATATTCTGGCAACATCCCCCAGGGTAATTGGCATTTACGCTGGCAAAAAACACTATTTTTATTCCTCTTTCCCCCCTTACTCATTTTCATGACAGCAACCTCTGTCATCTGCATGGGTACACAAGGAACAATGGGCGGAATGTATACCGGCTATTTTAGCTATCTGCTGGCATTAATTTTTATCGGCTTTTTCAATATTTTAGGTATCAAACTGGCTTTCCAGGGTTGGAAATCAGTCAAATCTGCCCGTGAATGTCCACAAATTAATCTTGCTGGTAAACAAGCCCGACTACTGCAAACAGGCGCTTTATTCGCCGGTCAAATGGGTTTTTGGCAGCCAGAATTAGTAGTTAGTCAAGGACTACTACAAACCCTCTCTGACAAACACCTAGAAAGCGTCTTAGCACATGAGCAAGGGCATTATCAGTATAGGGATACGTTCTGGTTTTTTTGGCTAGGTTGGGTGCGTTCCTGCACCGCTTGGTTGCCAAATACAGAACCTTTATGGCAAGAATTGTTAGTTTTGCGAGAATTACGGGCTGATAGTTACGCCGCATCTCAAGTAGATCCCTTGATATTAGCAGAATCGTTACTTTTAGTAGTTAGCAAAAACCCCGTAGGAGAAGAAGTTTGCTGTGCTGCTTTAGGTGCTGCGGATCGCTTGGAACAGAGAATAGAGGCTTTATTGACACCACCAGAACCGACTTCAGAAGCTCAATTACAGTCCTGGCATATCTTTCTATTTGCTTTTCTACCTCTGTTCACAGTAGTTTTCCATACTTAAATGATTTTTCAGCTACGTAATAGTAGGGAGAGTAGCCACTATCAACCTACTCATCCTCATTACCTGGAGGTCTTTCACTGAGACTTTGTTGCGCGTGCCACTCCATAATAATACGCTCCAACATTTCCGCCTGTGTACAGTTATTAACAGCAGCATAAAGCTTCATCAACTGTCTCACTTCAGGACTAACGTGGTTAATAACTAGTTGGTCATATTTTTTCATGTTGATCTGACTCCCATCACGTCAGAATTGTAAATAATTCGTTATACTTATTAACATAACTTAGTAAAACATAAAGTTAATGCCTTACACCCTTCAATAAAGGAATGTCCTCAGACTCAATAAATATATGACTGCTTAAAACCTGGATAGCCAGTATTGACCCTTTATTTTGCCCCAATTGGGCATAGGAGCCAGCAATGAATCAGCCTACAAAATTATCTTTAGAACAAGAATTTAGCCTCAGGATTTTTGGTGATCAAGTACAGCAAATGTCTCGTGAACAAGCTCAGGTATTTTTACTAAACTTGTATGAGTATATGATGATTCAAGAAACGACTTACCAAGAATTGCTAAAGCATGAATGGAAACTAGATTCAGGAAGCATCTCTAGTTAAATCAGCACAGCAAAAACTCTCTAATGTAAGCATCCCTGAATCAGATATAACTCTTGTGATGATGACACATTCATGAATTAGGGAAAGGGTGGGACTAACTATTAATTAATCCTCCCCAATCTCAAGCCTTAATTTCTTCGTATTCCTATTTTTTGACTGGTGCTTCAGTAGCTGACTTACCAACCAGTTTTTCAGTATTTTCGTCACTTTCAAGAATACCGAACTCAATCAACAATTCTTCTAGTTCTTCCATTTCAATAGGTGTAGGAATAGTCAGATTTTTGTTGTTGATAATCTTTTTAGCCAGTGTCCGATATTCATTACCCTGATCACTATCAGGTGCATATTCGTTAACAGTCATCCGACGCAATTCTGCGTGTTGAACGATATTGTCACGGGGTACGAAGTGAATCATGTGGGTGTTCAAACGTTTTGCCAAGGTTTCGATTAATTCGACTTCCCTGTCAACGTTACGGCTGTTACAAATCAATCCACCTAAACGCACACCACCAGTGTGAGCATATTTTAAAACACCACGAGCGATGTTGTTAGCAGCATACATCGCCATCATTTCACCTGATGTCACGATGTAGATTTCTTGTGCTTTTCCTTCCCGAATTGGCATGGCGAAACCACCACATACAACGTCACCTAATACGTCGTAAGATACGAAATCTAAATCTGTGTAAGCACCATTTTCTTCTAGGAAGTTAATAGCGGTGATAATACCACGACCTGCACAACCTACACCGGGTTCTGGACCACCAGATTCTACGCACTTAACACCACGGAAACCGGTCAACAGTACTTCACTGAGTTCTAAATCTTCAACAGCACCTCTTTCAGCAGCCAAGGAAAGAACGGTGGTTTGAGCTTTAGAGTGAAGCATCAACCGGGTAGAGTCAGCTTTAGGGTCGCAGCCGACAATCATGATGCGTTGACCCATTTCTGCCATAGCCGCAAGGGTGTTTTGAGAAGTGGTAGATTTACCAATACCACCTTTACCGTAGAAAGCAATTTGTCTAATATTGGAGTCAGTAGCCATGATGAGTTTATTCCTACAATTATTTTGTGGATAGGTCTGAAGCTGGATTTGAGATATTGTTCAATTGCGAAACAGAAACTTTATAGCGATCGCTCAAGGAATATACTGCAAGTACTACCAAACGCAGATTCAGTTCCTTTTTTTGAGAGAAAATCATGCTATTTATCGCAAAATTTTCCTTAAACATAGGTGCTAGGAATTTATTGAGAAGAAATTTATATCTCCCAATCAAAAAGTCTTTAACAGCTTGAATTAAGCATGATCAGTTGTTGTCACAGCATCATAGATTGCTTAAATCTGGAGAGTAGTTGCAATAGGGATTCACCTTTATGCAGATTTTCCCCCTAAACCAACCAACCAACATTGCACTTTACTCTCAATGGTTGCTATAACTTCCACGATTTTGCCTGTTTCATCGCTACCAAAAACTTCTAATTCCCAAGTACTGAAAAACTGCTTTATTGGTACAGCTTTTAGATATTCCTTGACAATCACTAAATCTCACCGTGATTAATACAGGGAAATAAATCCCATTGTTGTACTAGTTCACGGTTAAAAATGCTTGTTCCTGCTGGCATTGAGTCGCTTACATTTCTGATTCCTATACATTTACCAGACATCCTCTAAGAGTCTTTCTTCCCAAACTCCAAGGCTAATCCCATCTGGTAGATAATGTTATCTAGTTAGCCAATTCTTATTGGCACATACTCAAAGGAATTCTGATTGACTTCAAGTTGTTACGAGGGTAACTTTTCTAATTCATCTGCTCTGATCTTTTCCGTCAGAAAAGATATATCGATTGAAGTGGATTTACCAGAACAAAAGAACTTGATTGAGTTGACCTCAATTTCTACTTGAAGCTTTTTTGAACTTTGATTTTTTTGATTCCTAACCTAACAATAACATAGATATCGATATTTTATGAGGCTCAGAATAAATTATTTTTCTAAGATATAAATATTCTCTTTAACACCTTTAATAATCATGACTTGGCATTTATAAAGTGCAAATTTCGCAAACATTTGATTAAATATAATTTGTGAAATCAGCTACTTTTAAAATCAAGGTTGATTTAAAATAATAGAAACTAAGGTTTTAAAAAATTATATAATTCTGTTATTTTTGCATTCTCAAAAATTCATCTTCATCTCTCCTCCGTTCTGCGTTACTTTGTCTTGAAAAGTTGAGTCACTTGCTTGCGGGGGTTCCCCCCGTTGTGCAAAGTGGCGTTCCTACGCCGGGAAACCCGGCTACGAGGAACTTTTCGCTGCGTTTAAAAGTAAACTTTCCCACCGTTTTTAGTATATCTATCTGAATAAAATTCAAAGGCACGAAGTTGGAAATTTCTGCTTTCCTACTTCATGCCTTATCTTTTATTCATTTAAACTCCCCAGGCCGGATTCGAACCAGCGACCAATCGATTAACAGTCGATCGCTCTACCACTGAGCTACTGAGGAACGCTCTCAACGTTTTCTATATTAAAGCCAAAAACAGATTATGGCAAGTACTTTTGAAAATTTTTTTTTAATTTTCTTTGGTAGCTGCTGAAATCTATAATTTTTTACAGCCTGAAGTCGCTCCAGGAGAGCAATTGATGGATTTGCAGAATACTCTTTTTTATAATCCCATCCGCAACTCCGCCAGACGCTGCCTTGCCTTAGCATCAATAGCATTGGCTAAAAATCGACTCTTTGACTGTTTGCGTGTTTGGTACTTATGCCGCATCCGACAAACAGTTGTTTCCACTTCGCCACATAGTTGGTGTGCAGACAACCATTCAGCACCATATCCCTGTACCATTAATTGCTGCGCCCGATCTGACGTAGCAACAATGACGCGAGAAATCAAACACTGCGCTATTTTATGACGCATAGACGCACAGGACTTTTCAATATATGTGTCTGCGGTCTGCCCAAAATCTGTGTAATGAACTGTGAGAAAGTCTGTAATAGTTTCTCTATTGCTGGCTGTATTTTGATATTGAGCATCAAAAACTATTTGAGTTTCATAACCTTGAAAAGCGCTGTAATTTGTTATCGCTTCCACCAATTCCCCACGTGCTGCCTCCAGTCCGGCACCATCACGGGTTTTTTTCAAGCAAGGCCAAGCGCCTATAATATTGTAACCATCCACTAATAAAATGGATGGGATGATAGAACGAGACATGGTTTTTAATCACAATTATCTAGAGTTAACAAAAATCATTCATAAGATTTATAGTAATTGAAGCATCTGGTGTAACACTATGTTACATAAGATAAAAAATGCTGAGGCATAGCAAAACTACACCCCAAGACAGAAGCCACAGATGACAACTTTCCTTTAAAACTAGTACTTTTCCGAGTTTTTCAGAATTGAATAAATAATTTTTGTATCGGCTCAAAATCCTAAATCAAAAAACTCGATACCTTAACAGCAAGCTGTAAGCTGTTTTCTGGCATCGAGTAATTCCTGATTATGGATTTTGGGGTAAATGTGGTGACAAATGTGAGAAAATCTCGATATTTAAAGACTTTTCAATCAAAAAGTCGGTGAATATTTTTTTGAGAACGGGTGTTCTATAGAATAAATGATTTTTTGGAGTTCTCTTAGGAAGCTTGGTTGTCTGTTTTCATGAGACGCTGTTTGAGACGCTCGGCTTGACCGGAATCCACTAAAGAACCCTTTTCCAATAAGAAAGCGCCATCACAGTAGTTTAACTCATCCAAACGATGAGTCACCCACAAAGCTGTAATTCCTCGACTTTTAACCAGACGACGAACACTAGCCACCAAGTCTAGTTGACTATCAGGATCTAGTAAAGCAGTGGGTTCATCTAATAATAGGACTTCACAGTGACGAGCGATCGCACCAGCAATGGCCACACGCTGTTTTTGTCCTCCAGAAAGAGCATAGATAGGACGGCGTTGTAGAGACAGCAAATTTACCGCATCTAAAGCCTCCTCAACCCTAGTTCTCACCGCAGTAGAAGACAATCTTTCTGCCACCAATCCAAAGGCAACATCCGCACCAACGGTTGGCATAACTAACTGATGATCTGGATTTTGGAACACAAAGCCAACGGGAGGTAAAATGCCGATTTCACCAGATTGGGGAGCCAATAGTCCGGCTATCAGTCTCAGGAGAGTTGATTTACCACTGCCATTAGTACCCAAGAGCATCCAAAATTCACCTTTGGGGACTTTAAGAGAGCAAGATTTAATTACTTGCTCCCCATTAGGCCAAATGAAGTTTAAATCCTTAACTTCGATGCCTACTGCCGACATTTTTACACCTTGCTTACTCAGTAGCTAGGGCAAAAAAGCCAGGTGGTCTAGTACCACCAACAGCTGTACCATCTTTCTGTACAATCTGTACTCCCGAAATTTCACTAGCACGGACAGCAATTTTCTTCTCTGTTTTGCCTTCGCACTTGAGTTCCACGATATCAGGATTGCCAGAGCGCATTGCTGCCAAAAGCAGCTGATAGACAGCTTCGGCATCTTCAGTAGACTTGCGTTGTACGGATATCGGGAAAGCAGTATTTTTGATGCTTAAGTCGATGGTAAACATTTAGCATTAATCACATTTCACTGTAGGACTAATTCTAGCGTTACCTGGTTGATTCGGTGCATATTCAAAGATAGGAAGCAGAATTATGAGATTTGGTGTTATTTAGTTTTATATGGGTTTTTTCCCACTCCTATTGGTATTTCAGGCGTATTACATCTAAAAATTCATCGATAGTCACCTGGAAAAATTAGAGATTTGCACCTATTATGATTAAAGAGCGTAAAAAATTGTAAACTGGATTCACAACCCGGTTAACTTTCTGCTTATGGGTGGTTATGTCATATCCATCTATATCCAGATAAAACCTGTACTTATAAAACATTCGGAGATTCTTTCTAATGACCATTGCAGTTGGACGCGCCCCTAGTAGAGGGTGGTTTGACGTACTAGACGACTGGTTAAAGCGCGATCGCTTCGTATTCGTAGGTTGGTCAGGAATATTATTATTCCCCTGCGCCTTCCTCGCACTAGGCGGTTGGCTAACCGGTACAACCTTCGTCACATCCTGGTACACCCACGGATTAGCATCCTCCTACCTAGAAGGAGCTAACTTCCTGACCGTAGCAGTATCCACACCAGCAGACAGCATGGGACACTCCCTACTGTTGCTGTGGGGACCAGAAGCTCAAGGCGACTTCACCCGTTGGATTCAACTAGGTGGCTTGTGGCCTTTCGTAGCCCTACACGGAGCCTTTGGATTAATCGGCTTCATGTTGCGCCAATTTGAAATTGCCAGACTAGTAGGGATTCGTCCTTACAACGCTCTCGCTTTCTCAGGTCCCATCGCCGTATTCGTCAGCGTCTTCCTGATGTATCCCTTGGGACAATCTAGCTGGTTCTTTGCACCCAGCTTTGGAGTAGCAGCAATCTTCCGCTTCCTCTTATTCCTGCAAGGTTTCCACAACTGGACACTTAATCCCTTCCACATGATGGGCGTAGCAGGTATTTTGGGCGGTGCATTACTTTCTGCTATTCACGGTGCGACAGTAGAAAACACCTTGTTTGAAGATGGTGAAGGCTCTAACACCTTCCCCGGTTTCAACCCCACCCAAGCTGAAGAAACCTACTCCATGGTGACAGCAAACCGTTTCTGGTCACAGATTTTCGGAATTGCTTTCTCCAACAAGCGCTGGTTACACTTCTTCATGTTATTTGTACCAGTTACAGGCTTGTGGATGAGTTCTGTCGGTATCGTTGGTTTAGCATTAAACCTGCGAGCTTATGACTTCGTTTCCCAAGAATTACGGGCAGCAGAAGACCCAGAGTTTGAAACTTTCTATACCAAAAACATTTTGCTGAACGAGGGTATCCGCGCTTGGATGGCTCCTCAAGATCAACCCCACGAACAATTTGTATTCCCTGAAGAAGTATTACCACGTGGTAACGCTCTCTAATTGCTTGATGAATTAATTTAGCTTTAACATTCATCATTTTGATTTAGCCTCCACTAGTTAGTGGGGGTTTTTTATTAGCAATCTGACCCAGTAGTATTGGATTCTGTTTGCAAAGCTAATTGAATGTGTTATAGTAATTCAAGGTTACAAACCTAGAGTGAAATCCTCTAAATTTTTGAAATTAAGACCACTTAGGCAACAAGGAGGTGATGCCCATGATAGAAAGTAGTATAACCGTGGGTCATCAGGTTGCAGTTAGCCGGCTGTGTGCCGGGGCTGTTCTCTAGAAGTTAGCCTTAGTTATCCTGAGATACTAAGTTAGCTCAATTCACTAGGCAAGCTTGGAGTTCCTTCCGGCAGTCTGGTTGCAACCTGAAGACCCGCTAGACCGCCCCAAGTTAGATCGTCTGATTTAACTTGGGGCGGATAGTTTTTTATGGGTAACTTTTGGTGTATTAACTTGGACATAATGGCTGATATCATGTCCAGTTGTTCGCGTAGCGTCTCGTCAGAGATATACTTATCATTTAGACTGACGCTCAAGACACGGAGACGCTCTTACGCGGAGATTTTTTTTGATAAGTGATTAGGCGGACATGATATGAGAGTGTGATCAAGTTAAAGTTTGTTATACATTGCAGAATGCTGAATCAACATTTTAAGAAGTTCTAATCATATTCCGATACAAAGTATTTTAGTGCGCTACCCTTTTAGGCTGGGCTGAATCCAGTTTCGTTATAAATGTTATTCAGCTAGTTTAAGTTTGTAAATAGGTTTTGGTGGAACCTTATGAGTCAGCCAGACATCATTTAGATATAGAGGTCGCTGCCAAGAAAGTCATAACCACAGAAGATGTAAGTAGGTGAACGGAAAAAAACCGTAGACGCGCAGCGGCTTCTCGAAGAGTACTATGTAACGAAAAGTAAAATCTCCCAAAACCTCTTCTCTGTTCCCTGTTAAGAGTTCCCTGTTCCCTTGTCATAACCACACAAGATGTAGAAAGATTTTAAACTAACGGGAGTCATTTCTCATTCAACAGTTTTTTAATAGAGTAAGCTTATCTTAACTATCAGTTTTGGATATAATATAACTTGAACCTATGAGACAAAGTATTTACATAAGTTAATTGCATAAATATTTAACGATTCGTTAATCAGTTATTAGCTTTGTAAAAACTAGAATTGTAGTAATGGCATCTATGCCTTATCCACAGGTTTCAGCAAGATATCGCATTTCTGAGAAGTAGGTACGACTAAAACAGCTATCTAGATACGGTGTGAGGAGTAAAAGAAAGATGTCTAATCTCTTGTGGAAATCCCTGGTAGTTAGCCCAGCAGTTTTGGGCGCAACGCTGTTACTTTCAGGAACAGCAATCGCGGCTTCAAGTACCGCCACTGAAGTATTAACAGTTGAATCACAAGCTGGAGCAGAAGTTGTTAAACAGCCTGAAGTGTTGGCTCAAGCAACCAAAGATGCTCAAGTCTTAGATCAAGTTAACCGCTACAGCAATGAAGGTAGGTCACAATCTCAAGTAACATCGGTTTCTCAATTTTCCGATGTTCAACCCACTGACTGGGCATTCCAAGCCTTACAGTCATTGGTTGAGCGCTATGGTTGTATTGCTGGTTATCCCAATGGTACATATCGGGGTAATCGTGCTTTAACTCGTTATGAATTTGCTGCTGGCTTAAATGCTTGTTTAGATAGAGTTAATGAATTGATTGCCACAGCAACAGCTGACATGGTGACAAAACAAGATTTAGCTACTTTACAGCGGTTACAAGAAGAATTTTCCGCAGAATTGGCAACTCTACGTGGTCGTGTTGATGCTTTAGAAGCACGCACAGCTGAGTTGGAAGCCAATCAATTCTCTACTACCACCAAGTTGCAAGGTGAAGCTATTTTTGCTGTCACTGATGCCTTCAGTGGTAAAACTGGTGATGCAAACAATACTGTTTTCCAAGACAGAGTACGTTTAAACTTACAAAGCAGCTTCACAGGTAGAGATATCTTGACCACCCGTCTATCTGCTGGTAATGCAACGGGCTTTGGTATCAGGAATAATAATAATGACCCTATTGTCAACAATGCAGCAGGTAAACAAACCTTTGAAGTTGGTAGCACTGGTGATAACAGTGTCAAGCTAGATAAGCTGACTTATGAAGCTCCTATGGGGCCAGCACAGGTTTACATTGCAGCCAGTGGTGGACAACATAGCGATTATGCTGCTGTGAATAACCCCTACTTCTTCGATAAAACTGATGGTGGTAACGGTGCTTTAAGCACTTTTGCTTCTGAAAATCCCATCTATCGGATTGGTGGTGGTTCAGGTATTGCGCTTAACTTACCTGTTGGTAAACCAGGTGGTATCCTCAAACCAAGTTCAGTGACATTGGGTTATTTAGCTTCTGAGGCTAAAGACCCTGCTGCTGGTGCTGGTTTGTTTGATGGTAACTATGCTGCTTTAGGTCAGTTGAACTTTAATGTTGGCAATCGCATTGCCTTAGCTGCTACCTACGTACATGGTTATAATGGTACAGGTAGTACCTTGTTCGACTCAGGACTTGATACTAACCCTATAGTAGGTACTTCACAAGCTAATGCTTTAGGTTTTGATAGAGTAAACAACCTTCAAAGCGCATCCTCTAGTAACTCCTACGGTGTTTCTGCTGCTTTCAGACCTAGCAACAAACTGTCCATTAGTGGTTTCGTTTCTTACCACGATGTCACAGGCTTTGGTGCTAATGATGATTATGAAGCTTGGAGCTATGGTGCTGGTATAGCATTACCTGACTTTGGTAAGAAAGGTAACGTTTTAGGGATTTTCGGTGGCGCTCAACCCTATTCACTACGTGCAGGTGCTAGAGAAATCCCGTACCAAGTTGAAGGCTTCTATAAGTATCGTGTATCGGATAACATCTCCGTTACTCCTGGTGTGATTTGGGTAACATCTCCTGGACAGAATAATAGCGCTGATGATGCCTTTATTGGTACTCTGAGAACAACTTTCACCTTCTAAAAAGTTGATTATCTGTTGAAAAGCTTGAAACTTATTTTTTCCCGCCATAAGGCGGGTTTTTTGTTGTCGGTAGGAAAAAACAACAAACCCCAGTGGTGAACCGGAGTATACTAAGGGAAAGGTGAAGAATGTTTGTGTAGCGTCTCTAAGAAGAGACATTTAAATTGGGCGTTGCTGAATAAGGGGATGATTGAGGCTGACGCGGGGACGCGGTGATTATATATTGATGCAGATTCTCAAATCATCCCGCAATTATGCAACGCCTAAAATTGTTTACCTTTCATTCTTCAGCTTTGATCATTTATTCTTAAATTACTGCTTGTGGAACTATCTTGTAAATCAGAATACGCAATTCTTGCCTTATTAGAGATGGCAATTCATTACGAAAGCGGTGAACCAATGCAAATTCGACAAATTGCCGCACAACAAAATATACCTGATAGATATTTGGAACAGCTGTTAGCTACCTTGAGACGCGGAGGGATAGTCAAGAGTCTACGGGGTTCAAAAGGTGGCTATTTTTTAGCGCGAGAACCTTGGAAAATTAGCGTTTTAGATATATTGGAATGTTTAGAAGGATTAGATGTGCGCCCTGGGGAGGAAGATACTAATAACCCCAAAAGTACTGATAGTTCAATTGTGGACGAAATTTGGCTAGAAGCTCGTCAGGCAGCAAATTCAGTCCTGCAAAAACATTCGCTTCAGGATCTTTGTGAAAAGCGAAATGCAAGGCGGCAATTAGATATCATGTATTACATTTAAAGAAATAAAAACTGATTATGCGGATTGCTCAAAATATTACAGAACTAATTGGACGGACACCTTTAGTACAATTAAACCGGATTCCCCAAGCTGAAGGATGTGTGGCGCAAATTGTGCTGAAACTAGAAAGTATGAATCCCTCTTCTTCAGTCAAAGACAGAATTGGGTTGAGTATGATTAGCGCTGCTGAGGAGGAAGGGCTAATTACCCCTGAGAAAACGATATTGGTAGAGCCGACATCTGGAAATACAGGAATTGCCTTGGCAATGACAGCGGCTGCTAAAGGGTATAAATTAATTTTGACTATGCCAGAGACTATGAGTGCCGAGCGACGGGCAATGTTGCGGGCTTATGGTGCTGAACTGGAACTCACACCGGGAATAGAGGGGATGAGTGGGGCAATTCGCAGAGCGCAGGAAATTGTAGATAGAACCCCTTATGCTTATATGTTGCAACAGTTCCGCAATCCGGCCAATGCCAAAATTCATCGGCAAACTACAGCAGAGGAAATCTGGGAAGATACCGATGGACAGGTAGATATGATTGTGGCAGGAGTGGGTACAGGTGGTACGATTACTGGTGTAGCTGAGGTGATTAAGGCACGAAAACCAAGTTTTCAAGCGATCGCAGTTGAACCAACTAATAGCCCTGTTTTATCTGGCGGTAAACCGGGTCCACACAAAATTCAGGGCATTGGGGCTGGGTTTATTCCCCAAGTGTTAAAAGTAGAATTGATTGATGAAGTAATTGCTGTCAGTGATGAAGAAGCGATCGCTTATAGTCGGCGTTTAGCTAGAGAAGAAGGGCTATTATCTGGAATTTCCAGCGGTGCGGCTTTGTGTGCCGCTATTCGTGTCGCCCAACGTCCAGAAAATCAGGGGCGCTTAATAGTCATGATTCAACCCAGTTTCGGAGAGAGATATTTGAGTACACCATTGTTCCAAGATTTAGAAGCAAAGGTTGCAACAAGTATCAGCTAACGATAAGTTAGATTAAATCAGTTAACCAATAACTGATGATTGATAACTGTTAACGGATCATGGTCGATTCTAACCACTACGAAACCCTCAAAGTTAATTCCAAAGCCAGCCAAGCAGAGATTAAACAAGCTTATCGTCGCTTGGTTAAGCTTTTCCATCCTGATACTCATCAGAAGACAGCAAATCACGAGCAAATTATTCTGATTAATGAGGCTTATGAGATTTTAGGTGACACTCAAAATCGCCAGCACTACGACCAAAAACTGCGGCATAATTCCCAAAAATCAAGCATTCCCAGACCAAAGCGCAATTCTGAGCAAAAACCTTACCAAACAACCAGGCCAACCGGAAGAGATGCTGATGAACAAATCGAAGAATGGTTGCGCCGAGTTTATAAACCAGTCAATCGGATACTTTGCACCATTCTCAGTTCTCTAGAAGAACAACTTGAGGAATTAGCCGCAGATCCTTTTGATGATCAATTGTTAGACGAATTTCAGGATTATTTAGAATCCTGTCGAGAAGACCTCAAAGAAGCTCAAATTAGGTTTCGTTCTTTGCCAAATCCTGCTAATTTCGCAGCAGCAGCAGCGCACATCTATTACTGTTTGAGTCAAGTTGCAGAGGGAATAGAAGAGTTGGCGTATTTTCCTTTAAGCTACGATGATCGCTATTTACACACAGGTCAAGAATTATTTAGGATAGCTAAAAGATTGCAACGTGAAGCTCAAGAATCAGTTAGTAAATGAGATTTGATTTAACAAAAAATTATGGAACTTGCTGAATGCCTGCCAATATAGTGCTCCTCAACCATGAAAAAATATTAAGTAGTCTATACTGGGCAATAGTCACCAAAAACCTTATATAAGCATATTGACAGGCAATCAATTAGAAATTAGCAAATTTTAACATAAAAATGAAACATATAAATAATCTCAAAATCTCCATCCAAACTTTAATTATAGGTTTGTCCCTAGCTGCGGGAAATGTTATTGCTCAAACATTACCTCTGGCATCTAATTTAATTGGTTTTGATACTACTGAAGGCGAAACATTATTAATTAGTAGTAAATCAAAAAATGATTTTTTTCCTTTAAGTATGCAGTTTGTCACTCAAGATAATCTTGCTTATTGTGGAGTTGCCAGTATTGTCATGGTTTTAAATAGTTTAAAAATTCCTGCACCGGAAACACCAGAGTATAGACAATTTAAAGTATTTACTCAAGATAACTTTTTTAATAATCCAAAAACTCAACAAGTAATAACAAAAGAAAAAGTTGCTCGTAGTGGCATGAGTTTACAACAGTTAGGACGATTATTAGCAAGTTATGATGGTGTAAAAATCAAAGTTTATCATGCAGGTAACAGTAGTTTACAGGAGTTTAGAAAACTAGCAGCAGAGAATTTAAAGCAACCAGGTAATTTTGTTTTAGTCAACTATTTACGTAAAGAAATAGGACAGGAAAGAGGCGGACATATTTCACCTTTAGCTGCATATAATGAAGCAACAGATAGATTTTTGATTCTCGATGTTTCCCGTTATAAATATCCACCTGTCTGGGTGAAGTCTGCTGATTTATATAAAGCGATGAACACAGGTGATTCAAGTTCTGGGAAGACGCGGGGGTTTGTGTTTGTGAGTAAGAAATAATTTTTAGATTTTTCCTATCACCCGCAAGAAAATTAATTTTTTTGCTAATAAATAAAGTCATCTAACGCTGACTAAATAAATGGAAAATTTATTTAGTAAACTTTAGTTTACTTTGGCTATTAGACCGGAAATTCATTTCCGGGCGGGTATGGAAGCTAATAGATAAACAATTGATAAATTACAAAAGAAGGGAACAGGGAACAGGGAACAGGGAACAAATAAAAAACTAAAGTTTAAGAGTTTAAAGCTCAGTCAAAAAAAAGGATGTTTTTACAAGGAGAGTGACACGAAAAAAACAGTGTCATTATTTCAATCTCATGTTTTTAAATATGAGTTTTTTCTGTTAAGAGTTGCTTCCTGTTCCCTCTGAATTAACTCAAGAATAGTATTAATAAATGCCTTTAATTCAGGACATTGATTAACAGACAGTATTAAATCTTGATCTTTCAAAATTCTCGCACCATCACGAATTTTATTATAACTACGTTGACATTTACCAGTTTCAAATATTTCTTTAATTCTATAAGATGGTGGATTTCCATGATTCACCTTTTCCGGTAAACCTGCTGGTGCTGACTTATTAGATTTTGCTAATTTCTGAATTGTTGACCAATAAGGTAATAACCAAGCTTCAAAATCATATTGCGCTACATGGGGATAAAAGTTAGGATTATTCCCTACCCATTCTCGCATTTTCGCTTTAGCATCTACCCCATCTTGAAAATCATTTGTTCCTGTATAAACATCAGTCAAAGCAATTACCGTATCAAAATCATCTTTAACCAACAAATTTTCTACAATGCGCTTTAATTTATCTCCTTTAGGAATACGTCCATCATGGGTAATAAACTTGAGTTTGGGCATTTGTTCTAAACGCAATTTGAGAAAATTTAATAAAACTGGCTTAAAAGCTGTTTCCGTTGCACCCTCAACTAAAATCGCTATCTTCATGGACGACCACCTATTAAATTCATCGCCCAAATTTGATCTAAAGTATAATCTTCTAACCAATGTTCTAAATCAAAAGAATCACCCCATTTCATAGTAGTTAAACCATCTTCAGTATCACAAATTATCACTTCTTCAGGTTTCAAAAATCTAATTAATCTATCGGAATGAGTGGCAACAATTAGCTGAGTTTTTTGTGAAGCTTCGCGCATCACATCAGCAAGTAATCTTAATAATTCTGGGTGTAAACTAACTTCTGGTTCATCAATCAGAGTAACCGCAGTTAACCCAGGACTTAACAACAATGTAATTAACCAAATAAACCGCAAAGTTCCTTCTGAGAGTTGGTGCATATACAAAGGACGGGAAAAATTTTTATCTTTCCAAGTCATTGTAATAGTTCCTGCTGCTACGGGAGGAAAACTCAATCTTTCAAAATCTGGAAAAGCCGCAGTTAGTGTATCTTCAATAATTTCAAATCTTTCTGGGTCAGTTTCTCGAAGATAATAAAGACATGAAACTAAATCCTCTCCATTAGCACCAGGTAATGTTGCAGGACGCATTGATTGAGGTAAACGCACGGGACTTTTAGGAGTAACATTCAATGCACCATAAAATGTACAGGAAGCTAATTCTTGACGCAGATTTTCCGGTGCTTGATACATTTTAGGAACTTGGGAAAGAGAGGTTTCTAAGGGATTATGATCCCAAGTTGGACGCAATAAATTAGGATGTAATAAATTTTGATTATCTGGACTAAAATATTTAACTTCTAAACCCTGTGAATCAATATGTTTAAGAGTTCTTAATGGTGCTGGAGGATTATCATATATTTGAGTAAGTATTTCCGAAGAAATTTCATATCCGAAGTTTCTAGGAGTAATTTCCAGGCTATAGTCTAGTTTTGCATAATCTAATACTTGCTTTAACAAAGAAATTTTTATACTCTTTGCCATGTCACGAGTTATTATTTCATTAATTCCTCCAAATTCTGAAAATTTAGATTCCAATTGACCTTTTGCAGAAGCAGCTAAAAGCGAAAATATCTCTAAAAGGGAAGTTTTACCCACACCATTAGCACCTATCATCACCGTTAAAGGGCGCATATTAATTTTGACGCTGTATAAGCGTCGGTATCCTTCAATTTTTATACTTTCAAAGGAGTTCATAACTGTTATTTTTTCATACCACCTGATTTTGTTGTTTATCTAGTGTAACAAATAAATCAATCTAGGATTTACGCTAACTAAAAAAATAAAATATATGTGAATTATCTGTTACTTTTTATGAGTAAGCCTTTTCAAACAGACAGTTTTATGAGAGATTACATAGCAACAGTGCTAAAAGACTAGCATAAAAAATGCCCTCCATCACCAAAACCAAAAACCTCATCATCTCCTTCATCTCCCTCACTGCTATCCTCACCACCCAAGCAGTATCAGCCACCATCACCGTACCTTTAAAAAGCAAAAAAGGCATGGTGACATCCGCCAATCCCCTAGCAAGTGAAGCCGGACTTTCAATATTAAAAAAAGGCGGAAATGCGGTAGATGCAGCAGTAGCTACAACCTTTGCAATTTCCGTAGTTGAACCTTTTTCTGCTGGTATTGGTGGCGGTGGTTTCTTATTATTTCATTCACAAAAAACTGGGGAAATTAAAGCTTTAGATTTTCGGGAACGCGCACCGATTAAAGCAACCAGAAATATGTATTTAGATGCAAAAGGAAAAGTGCGTCCCAATGTGAGTACAGATGGTTATTTAGCAGTAGCAACACCGGGAACTGTAGCAGGAATGTATGAAGTACATCGTCGTTATGGAAAGTTACCTTGGAATGAAGTTGTTAAACCTGCAATTTCCCTTGCTAAAAATGGTTTTATCATCAGTGATAGACTTTCTTGGCGTTCTCTATCAGCTTTTCAAGAACGCAAACAAGAAATCCTGCAAAACCCAGAAGCAAAAAAAATCTTCATTCATAATGGTGAATATTATCAACCATGGGAAAAATTAATTCAAAGTGATTTAGCGAAAACATTAGAAACTATTTCCCAAAATCCTCAAAGTTTTTACACTGGGAAAATTGCTCAAACTATCGCTGATGATATGGCGAAAAATGGCGGTTTAATTACTCTCCAAGATTTAAAATCATACAAAGCAATTTGGCGAAATCCTATTTGTGGAAACTTCCGTCAAGCTAAAATTTGTTCTATGCCACCACCATCATCAGGCGGTGTTCATTTATTAGAAATGTTGAATATTATCGGTGACACAGACTTAAAATCATTAGGATGGCATCACCCAGATGTGATCCATTTAATGGTAGAATCCATGAAAATTGCTTACAGTGATCGCGCCAAATATTTGGGTGATCCTGATTTTGTGAAAGTTCCAGTTTCTGAACTTATTAGCAAAAATTACGCCCAAAAACGTCGCCAAGAAATTAACATGAAAATGGCGACACCATCAACAGAAATAAAACCAGAAATCAAAACATTAAAAAATCACGAATCAACAGAAACAAGTCATTTAAACGTAGTTGACGCAGACAGAAACGCCGTGAGTTTAACCTTCACCATTAACTTAGGTTTTGGTGCAGGAATAGTCACACCGGGAACAGGAATAGTTTTAAATAACGAAATGGATGATTTTGCAGCCGCACCAGGAGTACCAAACACCTTTGGGTTAATTGGTAACGAAGCTAACAGCATTGCCCCCCGGAAAACACCCCTATCCAGTATGACACCCACCATCGTTACCGAAAACAACCGCTTGCGTTTAGCCGTCGGTTCTCCCGGTGGTAGCACTATTATCACCCAAGTATTACAAATCATCTTGAATGTTTTGGAATACAAAATGGATGTTGGTGCAGCCGTTTCTGTCCCACGCATACATCACCAGTGGCTACCCGATGAGTTGCGAGTGGAAGCATGGGGTTTAGATGCGTTAACCTTGCAAGACTTACGCCGTCGCGGACACAAAATCCAAGAAACCGCACCTTGGGGAAATGCAAATGCTATAGCCGTTACAGAAAATGATACCTTAGAAGGAGCAGCAGATCCCCGTGGTGAAGGTTTACCCAAAGGTTATTAATTTTGCACTGTTGATTTTGCTAAATTACTACTAAACTCATTTGCCCGTGCGCTAGGAACTAGTGTCCAACCTGCTTTTAACAATTTTTGATAAGTTGCCCAACCCTTAGAACCACCGGGTATTTGATAATCAGGGACTGAAAATTGAGGAAACGCCGTATAAGGCCGCCAAGGTTGACCAGGTGCAGTTTGCAAATGCAAAATTTTCTCTCCGTCACCACCAGACTTAGATAACCAGCACATTTGTCGAATCATGGCAAACTCCTTTGCATATATCTTAAGTTGCATAATGACAGGCTTATATCAATACCTGTCATAAATTTGTGGGGTAACTGATAGCCTAAAAGATTAGACTAGAGGAATTTGATATTATTAAACTCAGGTAAATTGCTGAAGAAGATAGACTCCTATATGCGGTTCTCCGCAAGATAAGAAGATAAACACAGAACAAAAAGGTTGTTCTTAAAATGCTTTCTTCCAGTACCATATTTTTTTAATGTTAACTATCGTTTTCCCGATTGTATGTAGCAATTACTACTATTTTGAAAAATTTTTAGAAAACTTTCTCAAAAAACCTATTTGTTTTTCTGTTCAAAGACATAATCTATATACCCTAATTCTTGAAAAAGTTGGGGATTTTATTGTGTATTAGCGCTAACCACTGGTGTAATCCTAAATTTCCTGAAAAGCTAATAATTGCTGATCATTTATCCTTCCTGTTTGGTGTAAAGTATCCACAATTTCTGAAATAGTTAAAACCGAATGACCACAATAACCATTTGCCTTTAACCTATCTTTTACACCTTTTTCATGGTCAATAAAAACCACAATATCATTAATTTTTAATCCTGCTGATTTTAACTTTTCTGCACCTTCCATCACACTTTTACCACTGATGAGAATATCATCAACTACCGCAACGGTTTCACCGGGATGAAAATTACCTTCAATTACTTTGCGTGTACCATGTGCTTTCACCTCTTTACGGGGAAAAATCATCGGACAATGCAGCTTTAATGATAAACCAGTTGCAGTAGGTAAAGAACCGTAGGGAATACCAGCTAATCTATCAAAAGTCAAACCTTTTAAAATTTCCTCATAAGCAGTGATAACCTGATTAAAAACTTGCGGATTAGAAATTATTTTCCGCAAATCAATGTAATAAGGAAAAGTCGTGCCTGAAGCTTGTACAAATTCACCAAACATAATACAACCAATATCAAAAAGTTGTAAAATTAAATCTTGGTGAGGATGTTTATCTTTGATATTAATATCAGAAAACCAGACATCACAACTAGAAGCATCATGGATAAATTCATTTCTGAATTGATTTATTTCTGTGCGTAAAGATTGAATTTCCTCGGACAAATTTTGACTAGCCAACATATCTTGAGGAACAGGAATCAACAAACCATCACCGTTAGCATTTAAACCCGCTGCTAAAATTTGTTTAAGATTACCATCCTCAGCCCAAATACTCCGCGCCATAATTATTCTTTCGGGAGCGATTGAACGTATAGATTTTAAAATTTCAGTATTTGTAGTTCCTACTTCTAAACCTAATTGTTCAGGAGTTCCCCAGGTTTTTGATTCCTGTACAACCTGCAAATAAAGCGGTGAATTACTGTTAGGATATTGCTGTAAAATTGCTGCACCAGGATTAGAAGTACAACACAAAATAAACACAGCTTGATCAGGATAAACTAAAAATGGGGCAACATGATCCTGACCAGTATAGGGACTAAGAGTAATAGCGTCTACTTGCCAATCTGTAAATACAGTTTGAGCAAAAATGCTGCTAGTATTTAAATCACCATGTTTAGCATCTAAAATAATAGGAATATTTGCAGGAATAGAGGCTAAAGTTTTGATTAAAAGTTCTAAACCAACCACACCTAAAGCTTCATAAAATCCCAAAGTTGGTTTATAAGCACAGACAAAATCAGCCGTTTCTGCAATCATAAATTGCAACCAATTTTCTAAACCTGTCATTAAATCAGATGATTGATAACGGTCAGGAATCATTTCAGGATTTGGATCAAGTGCGACAAATAGTAAGCTTTGATTTTCGGAAATCTTCGTATTTAATTTATCGAAAAAGTTCATTTTCAATTTCCTAACCTAAGAGTTTTTTATTTTGCTCGTATTTTGAATTATCAAGATAAATTCACTTTCGCTGGGTAATCAATCCTAAAATATTTACAATCCGGCAAACCATTCATAACCCTGATCTTCCCAATAACCTTTAAAAGCTGATAAATGGCTAGTTAAAGTAATTCTAGTTACCCATTTACTTTGTTTATAACCTAGTTTGATTGGAGAAGCTAGACGCAAAGGCGCACCATTTTCAATCGGCAATTTTTCACCATTTTTTTGATATGCTAACAAAGTTTGCGGATGGGTAGCTGAAGCTAAATCCCAACTTTCATAATAACCATCGGCTGATTCAAAAAAAGCATATTTAACATTGGCTTGCGGTTGAGCTAAGGTAATGATATCACGTAGGCGTATCCCTCCCCATTGTACAATTGCTGCCCAACCTTCAACACAAACATGACGAATAATCATAGAACTTAACGGTAAAGTCTGAATTTGTTCCATACTCAGTCTCAGGGGATTATTTACTTCACCATCAATAATTAAACGAAATTTGTCTAAGTCAATAATTGGTGTATTGCGAAAACTATTAATTATTAAAGCTTCTGGTTGAATTTCACTAGCAGCAAATTCTGGTACAAATTTTTGCGGTTGAAAAATTAATTCTTCCACCTTTTGATTGAGAGGTTCTGAAAGTTTACCTACCAAATCTTCCAGTGCTGGTGTACCACAACCACCAAGCAATAAACCCAGACTAGAAATCCCTGATAGTTGTAAAAATTTCCGGCGTGATAATTCAGGTTTAACTAGATGAATTAAATCTTTATTATTTGCATGATTCATGATTTACTTACTCCAAATACAAATTATCAAGAATTACCAAAACATAGATTCTGTTAATTTATTACCTCCAGATTTTTGTCCTAAACGCCAATGAATAACTACAAAGATTGTTACCAATGGAACAGAGAGAAAATGCACAATTCTTAATGCTTGCCAATCACCAAAAATATTAACTATCCAAGAAAATTGAGCAGGTTTGTACATTCCAATTCCTGTTAATATTGCCAAGAATAATACGGGAATAATGGCTGTGTAAATAATTCGATGCCAAGCATAAGTTAAACGTTGAGTATTTTGAGTTTTTTGTAAGGCTTTAATATCATTATTGCCCACAAATCTATGTCGCCAACGTCGGGTCACGAAAATATAAATTCCATATCCTAAAAAATTGAGAGAAAATAACCACATAGCCGCAAAATGCCAGTGTCTACCACCTGCTAACCAAGCGCCTAAAGTGAAAATGGGGGGAATCTGTAAACCAGCACGGCCGCCAAAAACAGGGTTAGCATTGTAAATTTGCAATCCACTGGTAAGCATCAAAAACAGGCTAATGATATTGATAGAGTGAAATATCTTAGCACCTCTGGCTTGGGTGGGTAACTTCTGTGATTTAGCAGGATAATTCATGGCAGTGATATTTGGGGATTAGTATGACAATTATCAGTTTAAAATTTTACTATCTAAAAATAGCTTTTGATTGAGAATCACGATATAATTATTTTCCTAAATGTCTCCCTGGCCTCCTTACCAACGAGACTGATAATAGATTCAATATAATAAATATGGCGCTCATAGTTCAGAAATACGGTGGTTCATCTGTCGGTTCAGTCGAACGTATTCAAGCTGTTGCACAACGAGTTGACAAAACTGTAAAAGCAGGAAACTCGGTAATAGTAGTGGTTTCAGCGATGGGGAAAACCACCGACGGACTAGTTAAACTTGCCAATGGCATCTCTAAAAATCCTAACCGTCGAGAAATGGATATGCTGCTTTCCACTGGGGAGCAAGTTACCATTGCTTTACTAAGTATGGCTTTGCAGGAAATCGGACAAGCAGCAATTTCTATGACTGGCGCTCAGGTAGGAATTGTTACCGAAGCAGAACATACTCGCGCTCGGATTTTACATATTGAAACTGAACGCTTGATGCGGCAAATCAATGCAGGTAAAGTGGTGGTCGTTGCTGGATTTCAAGGCATCAGCAGCACAGAAGAATTAGAAATTACTACTTTGGGACGTGGCGGTTCTGACACTTCCGCAGTGGCTTTGGCAGCAGCAATTGGAGCGGATTTTTGTGAAATTTATACCGATGTTCCAGGGATTTTAACTACAGATCCGCGTCTTGTCCCGGAAGCTCAGTTGATGACAGAAATCACCTGTGATGAAATGCTGGAATTGGCAAGTTTAGGGGCAAAAGTGCTGCATCCTCGCGCTGTGGAAATTGCTCGGAATTATGGTGTGCCTTTGGTGGTACGCTCAAGTTGGACAGAGCAGCCAGGAACTTGGGTAACAACGCCTCATACTCCAGGCAGATCGCTTGTCAATTTAGAATTAGCTCGTCCTGTTGATGCTGTAGAATTTGATAGCGACCAAGCAAAGGTATCTTTGTTGCGTGTCCCCGATAAACCTGGTGTCGCAGCACGGTTATTTGGAGAAATTTCTCGACAAAATGTAGACGTTGACTTGATTATTCAGTCAATTCATGAAGGTAATAGTAATGATATTGCTTTTACTGTAAATACACCAATATTAAAAAGAGCAGAAGCCGTAGCCGCCGCCATAGCACCAGCCTTAAGAAATCAACCGAACTCTGACGAAGCTGAGGTAATAGTAGAAAAAGATACGGCAAAAGTGAGTATTGCAGGTGCAGGAATGATTGGTCGTCCTGGGGTTGCAGCTAAAATGTTCGCTACCTTAGCTGAAGCGGGGGTGAATATTCAGATGATTTCTACCAGTGAAGTGAAAGTTAGTTGTTTGGTAGATGCGGTTGATTGCGATCGCGCAATTGTAGCACTTTGTCAAGGTTTTGAAATCACTGCTTCTTCTACTTCCCTGACTCCCCCTGCTGCCAATTCTCCCGCAGTACGTGGTGTCGCTTTAGATATGAATCAAGCGCGTCTAGCTATTCGCCAATTACCAGATATTCCCGGCATGGCAGGGCGGTTATTTGGGCTACTGGCAGAGCATAACATCAGTATTGATATGATTATTCAATCTCAGCGTTGTCGAGTGGTTGATGGCATTCCTCGGCGGGATATAGCCTTTACTGTGGCTAGGTTGGATGCAGAAAACGCCAAAGCTAAATTACAACAAGTGGCGGCTGAAATGGGATGGGGTGAAGTAGTCTTAGATAGTGCGATCGCTAAAGTTAGTATCGTCGGTTCTGGTATGGTAGGACAACCAGGTATTGCCGCCAAAATGTTTGAGGCTTTAGCAGAACACAAAATCAATATTCAAATGATTGCGACATCAGAGATTAAAATTAGCTGTGTTGTGGAACAAGAACAAGGTGTGAAAGCTTTGCAAGTCATTCACACTGCTTTTGATTTAGCTGGAAGTGAGAAATTTGTAGTTCCAGTTTAAACAAATTTAATCAAAATTCCAAACAATCTACAGATACAGACTTGCGGTACTATACTAAAAACGGTTAGGAATTTTGCTTTTAAACGCAGAGGTTCGCTGAGGTAAACGCAAAGTGACGCAGAGTTTTTATTGAAGTTTTCACTTTGAATTTTGTTATGTCGAGATATTAACCGTTTTTAGTATAGTCTGTATCCATTTCCTGAAAACTGCTTTTAATTCACAGTCGCTTCAGCAATACCCACTGGACAAGCAACATTAGTACCACCTAAACCACAATAACCACCAGGGTTTTTAGCTAGATACTGTTGATGGTAGTCTTCAGCATAGTAAAATTCAGGTGCATCTAAGATTTCTGTGGTAATTTGACCATAGCCAGCGCCACTGAGTGCTTGTTGATAAGCATCCTTGGAAACTTCTGCTAATTGCTTTTGCGCTTCTGAATAAACATAAATTCCCGAACGGTATTGAGTACCAGAATCATTACCTTGACGCATTCCTTGGGTGGGGTTGTGACTTTCCCAAAAGACTTTTAGCAGTTGAGTATAACTAATTACTGCCGGGTCAAATACAACTAGAACCACTTCATTATGACCAGTCATCCCGCTGCACACTTCATTATAGCTGGGGTTGGGTGTGTAACCGGCAGCATAACCAACGGCAGTGGTATAAACTCCGTCTTGTTGCCAAAATTTGCGTTCTGCGCCCCAAAAACAGCCTAATCCAAACATGGCGGTTTCTAAGCCTTCAGGAAAAGGTGCTTTCAGGGGATTTTTGTTAACGTAATGTTGTGCAGGTACTCGCATTACTTCTTTGCGTCCGGGTAAAGCTTGTTCTGGTGAAGGCATTCCCGACTTTTTACCAAATCCGAATATTCCCATGATTTTTGATGTATATGATCAATGATTGCTATTCTTCTTTATTGTAAATATTCTCAAGTCTAAAGACACCCTTGATTCTTTAAATCTAAGAGGATGTTTTAAAAGTTTTTAATGTATAAATAAACCCCTCTGGTAAACCTCTCCCCACCCCCCTAAAGCTGACAGGTATAGGTTTTTTACATTCTCGTGAGGGCAAGACTTGGGAGACAAGGTGGACAAGGTGACAAGGGAGGAAAACCGCAGAAAATTATGTAATATTAGTAACAATTACAGCCAGTTAAAAGACCATTGTGCGGAGGAAATCTTCCCTCCTTGTCTTCCTAGTCCTGCTTTCACAGACAGTATTAAAAACCTACCCTTGTGAGGGGTCAGGGACGGGTAGGGAAGTTAGGTTCTTGAAAATTATTGGTTTCATCTAATACTTTTCAAACAACCTCTAAGATATAAGCGAGCAGACAGTGTTATTCCTGGCGATTGAGGATAGGAGTGTTTATTGGCTATTAGCTATAGGAATAATATTTGATTTATGAAAAGATACGTAGGGTGCGTCAGACTCCATAAATTCTATTAATAAACAGATTTGTAATATCTGACGCACCCTACAATACCTAATTTTTTTCAAAAATCAAATATGACTTCTATATAAGTATTATTTTTATAAATTATCTATCTGAACAATTAATACCAATTAAACAATTATATAGCTTACTATATTAGTTACCATCAAACTAACCTAACACTGCTGAAGAGAACATCTGCGACAACGCCTCAAAATATGGCATTAATGTGTTAGATTGTTCAGTAGTTAATCGATCAAATATTTCATATCTGAGTAAATACAACATTTGGCGAACTAGTTCCCACTGCACTTTTAATGTAGGATAAAGCATGACACAAAGGGGAAATAACTCTTCTTGGATAGCCGAGATATTTCCTTCTAAAGCACATACCCACAAATAAATTTGAAACATTTCCACATCTCGGATGCTAGATGCTTTTACTATGGGGTCGCTTAACAACCCAGATATAGATTGATAATTGGGAAAAAGTTCAATTATCCTTTGCCGAATGTTATGGGCAATCTGGGTACTATTTGGTAGTAGAGTTTGGACTGCGGACATGACAGGGGAATTATAATCATGCGTTGCTGCTGCGTTATATGCACGTTGCAAAGGCATATAGAGGTAATCATCAATAACTTTAAAGTACTCGCTAATAAGTATTTTTTCCACAGGTTCAAGTTTTTCTATGAGCATTTCGCTTGTGTAATGAAACTGCATACTCACAAAACCAATCAATCTAGGATCAATACTTGTATATTTATGTCTGATTGCTCCTATATCTGCACCAATGAAAATAGCTAACTTCTCAGGAGCTATCAAATCAGTATAAACTTCCAGCCCCTGGTTATAGAGTGAAGATTCTTGCTTATCAAGTTTCATCAGCAAAGACAGGGGGCGTAATGATGCTTTTTGAATGTATACATCTAAAGCTTTTTGATAAATTCTAAAAGAATCAGCGGCTATGTCCCAAGGATTAATTATATTAGGATCTATTCCATGCTGCTTAACTTCTTCTGACAGCAGAAGCTCGGTTTTATTCCACGCTTTAGCACTGATAGCCCGTAAAGATAACAAGATTCCTTGAGCAGTTTTTTCACGTCTACTTGGTGAAACTATTTCTGATAGAGTCAGATGTTCTCCAGATTCTTGACCGCTAGTATTAACCTGGAGGTTGTTTACATACTTACTAGCCCATTGCTGTGCTAAAGATTCCACGGACTTCTTGGATTCTATGTGGGACACTACTTTGAAATTATTTACTAATGAGTTTCAGTGTATGTTCGGGGATCATACAGTAAATGTATCACACAATTTTTGAATTTTTTGGTTTAATCCAAAAAAAATTTGATATCTGGGCTTTAACATTAAGTGTTAAATTAAGTAGGTAGGCAATAATAAATCAAACTATGTTAAGTAAAGTAACAAAGTCTGAAATTTCCTCGTAGTGTGGGCTTCAGCCCTACTTCGAGGTCTAAAGACCTCACTACAAACCTTTAATTATTTACGTTACTCTACTTAGTCCTGGCTTGAAGATAGAATTATCTAATAATCATAATTCAGATCATATCGAAAAGGCTTGGATTAAAAAAGAAAACCTCAAATAACATCCTGTCAATCTTTAAATCCTGGATATCCTGATTCTGACAATTGATAAATTTAGATTTCCAACTTTTAAATGTTACAGTTTACAAATTTCGACGCGACAGAAGAGGGCGTTTCATAAGTGCGGGATGTTTTTTGAGTGAGTGTAGAGACTCCAAATTTACCCAAATATAAAATCTCTAGTTTTTCCAAACCAATAGAAAGGTTTTAAATATATATTTTATATAGCGTTTCCCAGTCTAATGAAGTACACACCAATTTATTCACTGTTCCCTGTTAAGAGTTCCCTAAAACGAAAAAACTTTGTACCTCACTAGCATGGGAATGACTATATATTTTGACTTTACAAACATTCTCTTAGATAACTGGATTTATACTCAGCACTTTGCTATTACATGAATGAACCAAAGGTAACAGAGGTCCTAACTGTTCCTGTCCATTCACAGCTAAATCACTGTGACACAAATAAACTTTCTCTGAAACACGAGCTAGTAAATCTGCTATAATTCTTTTTAATCTTTGTTCTTCTGCTAATTGTTCATCTGCTGCTGTCCAAGGTTCTCCCAACCTGTCGCGGAGGAATAAGGTAGCACCAAACAAAGTCGCTGCACCACCTTTAGCCCACAGCGGTGAACCAGCATCTAGCCAAAAATGCCATCTGTGAAATTTTCGACTAGCACGGTATTGGAATATAGTGGCTAAGGTAACAGCTTTTCTGGCACTACCAATGGGACGCACGGGGTAGGGATTGGCTGTAATTGTACCACGCCGCAACAGTTGGATAAATTCGGTGATGGTGGTGGTGAGGGTTTGTTGAGTATGGAGTGAAAGTAAGATGTTATCGGTTTGTCTTAACCTATTGTCTACTTCCCAGTAGTGTTGAGCCGTTTCTAGTAGTTCTCGTAATGCTGCTAGTGTTTCATAGGAAGGATTGTTATTTTTACAGACAAAGTCTTGAATGGCTTTATATATCAAAAAAATAGGTGTCAGGGGAAGATGCGGTTGATGTTGCGATCGCTGTTGTTCTATCCACTGTAATATCTGATCATAGGCTTTACTTGCTCCATAGCCAATTCTATCCCAGCGTTCAAAACTCTTAACTGGTAGTAAATGGGGTGTGTCGGGGTGGGGAACAAAGCAAGCGTCTGCTATTAATCCAGCGCGTACAGGATCAATAAATTCTTGTTTCTCGCCATTATATGTGTTAATTTGACTCAAGACGACTAACATCTCTGCAACTGCGTCTCGATCTACAAGTCTGCCCAAACCAGGGTAAACTAAAGTTAATAAGGTGAGTAATGCCCTCACATCTGCTGAACTAATTAAAGGACGTTGGTCGTTGAGAGATTTTACGAGGATATTCTGCTTAGTTAATATTTCTATCAGAGTATAACGTGCGATCGCATCTAACCCTGGGGCAATTATGGCAATTTCTTCTGGTTCGACTTTAAGAGATTTAATCCCATCAATAATTACTTCTGCTGTGTGACGTAATAGTTGAGCGCGAGAAGCTGTTTGAATGGGTTGCACAGATGCACTTAAACTGATAATCGCCATCGGTTCTGTGACTAATTCTACCATCGGTTTCACCAATGTAGGCGCTAAACTATCTGCTGGAAAACCAATTAAATTTTCTACCCGACAACGCTGTGCTAGTCTTTGTAAATATTGAGGATCTGCACCCAATCCCCAGCGTATCGCCCCATCTGGATTATAGCTAAAAGCGCCAACTGCACCACCATCTAAAAGTAATTCAAACAGGTGATGAGCGATCGCTGGATAATCATCCACATCATCTGCTATAATTGCCTGGTAGCGATGCTTGAGACGCTGTTGATAATCGCTATTAGTTAGCAGATGCTGGCTGTAAAGCTCCGTTATCAGCCCATAAGTCAGCAATCCTCTTTCTAAACACCAATTGCGCCAATTTAGCAGCAAAGATCCTAAAAATTCTGGCTCTAAATTACTCGTATTTTCCTGTAAACCACTTTCTAAAATCTGGGTAATATCTTCACAACCTACACCACTGTAAGCACCCAATTGCCATAAATCCAAAATCCGTCTCACCAAACGATTCTCATTTAATCCCGCACGTCGCAAAGTTTCTGCGTCTAAATGAGAACGCCAGAGTTTTGTTGCTAATTCCTGCTCAGTTTCCGGGCGCAATCTCACTGGAAATTGTGCTTTAATTTGTAATGATTCAATTAATAATGGCCAAAATAAAATTACTTCATCCTGAAAAAACCCCAAAGTTGTTTTAGCTCGAACTGGATATTTTCCTGAAGTTAGCGTAATAATTATATCAGCTAATTCTTGGCGATTATCATCATTAGCCGCTAATACTAAAACTCCCGACTCTGTTGGTCGGAGGGTTGAGGTTTTTTTTTCGCTTTCGGCTTTTTTATAGCTTGGTTTTTTCGTATAAAATAATTCTGTCTCTTGGTTGTCAATTTCTAGCCAACGACAAAACATCTCGGCTATGCGAGTAGTTTTACCGCTGCGACTAGTACCAACAATCCAAACAGAATCTGAAACCACCAAATAGACTCCTTATAAATTTGTTATTATACGTAACTGCGTTAACTTAAGGTTAAGAATCAGCAAACAGTACTAGATGATCATCTACGATGAGAAACTCTGTGTTTAGTCAAAAAATATACTCTTTCTTGCTAACTGCTTACAAGTGGTATCTACAGACACCAGACCGTTCCTTAGAGGAAGCTTATCAAACAGCATTAAAGATTAAGGAAATCGAAGACCAGCATTTTAATGGTAATAAAATCAGCTCTGACCCTGCTATATACAGCAGTAGTGTCATGGATTATTTTGAAATAGAGTTGAAAAAATTATTAAAAAAAGCGCGAATGCGACTGACAGAATTTAGAGCCAGTCGTTGGTTTTCCAATGAATCTAAGCAAAAAGCAGCCTTGAAAGCAGGTATTGAATATCCTAGTCCGGCTGTAGTTTTAGAAAAGCTAGAATTCATTGATTTAGTAATTTCCAAGTATACAATTGATCCTCTACAAGAAAACAGCCCCAATTTATCACCTCTATCTATAATAGTAGCAGATGATGCAGCTATTGATCAATCTCTAAAACCAAAATCCCCAGTTCAAAATATCCAACCAAAATCAAAACGCAAAGCTGATACAACAGGGGTTTTACCGCGGTCAATTTTAAGCACCATCACTCGTCTGCAAGTAGAATTAGATCCAAATTCAGAAAAAGACGTAGTCCAAAATTTTCGTCAGACACAAAAAAGAACAATTATTTCTATTCGATTTATATTACTACTTATTATCATCCCACTTTTGACTCATCAATTAGCCAAAGCTTTAGTAGTCGGACCATTAGTAGAGAAGGTTAGAAATTCCCAAACAGAACAAGTCTTTCTAAATTATGAAATGGAAGAAGAAGCACTAGAAAAACTGCAAAGATTTGAAGAAAGGATCAAGTTTGAAAATTTAATTAGTAATGCACCACCGATATCTTCCGAAGAGATAGAAAATCAGATGAAAGAGAAAGCACAGCAAGTAGCAGAGGAATTTAGTGCTGAAAGTTCCAATGCAATTAAAAATGTATTTGCTGATATTTGCTCGGTAGCGGCTTTTATATGGCTGTTACTTATTAGTAAGTCTTCTATTGCTGTCCTCAAAGATTTCTTTGATCATGTAGTATATGGATTGAGTGATAGCGCCAAAGCATTTATTATAATTTTGTTTACTGATGTATTTGTCGGATTTCACTCTCCTCACGGTTGGGAAGTACTTCTAGAAGGAATATCGCGTCATTGGGGATTACCTGCAAATCGTGATTTTATCTTCTTATTTATTGCTACATTTCCGGTAATTTTAGATACGATTTTCAAATACTGGATTTTCCGTTACTTGAATCGAATTTCACCTTCAGCAGTTGCTACATATCATAATATGAATGAATAAAAGTAGTTAGACAATATTGACTATAAATAAAATCAATAAATATTAATTAAACTTCATCTCATGAAAAAAATACTCAACACTACTATCAGTTTACCTATCTTTTTAGGTATTTTCATGGTGCAGTTAGAACCGATTAAATATCAAGAAGAAAAAATCACAAATCAAGTTACAAATCAAGAAATAATTTCACCAAAATGTCAGGTCAAGAAATGGGAATTACCAGATATTTTGAAAAGCGAAAAAGGAAAAAAAATACCTGTACTTATCCCCAGAGTTCCAGTAAGCTGTTGTGAAAATGATTACTCTTGTTTAGATGAAATGATCTATGGTGGAAATCCTGAAAAAATGGCTGATAAAAAAGCGTTATTAACAGCGATTGACCAAAGTTTAAAATATTTGCAAACTAGTAATGCTGAAGTCGCTTATAAAAAGTATAAAATCCCGGAAATTACCAAGGAACGTGTTGACAAAAGTTTGCGAAGATTCCGAGAATTGCTATTAGCAACTAATTCCCCTCAAGAACTACACACAGCTATTGAAAAAGAATTTGTTTTTTATCAATCTTTAGGTAAAGATAGTAAAGGTACAGTTCTGTTTACTGCTTATTATGAACCACTATATTTAGCCAGTCGCAAACAAACAAAAGAGTTTCGCTACCCTGCTTATCGCTATCCTGCGGATTTAACATCTTGGACTAAACCCCACCCTACCCGGTTAGAATTAGAAGGTGCAGATGGCTTACAAGCTGCAAAAGGTAAATTAAAAGGTTTAGAGTTATTTTGGTTCCGTGATCGCCTTGAACCTTATATAATTCAAATTCAAGGTTCAGCACGACTAAAATTAACAGATGGAACGCAAACAACTATCGGCTATGCAGGTAACACAGCTTATAATTATAAAAGTTTGGGACGCTCATTAGTGGATGATGGTAAATTACCTTTAGAAGGTTTAACCATGCCCATAATTCTCGACTATTTCCAAAAATATCCTCAAGATTTAAATATTTATATTCCCCGCGATCGCAGTTTTGTGTTTTTCCGAGAAACCAACGGTAAACCAGCACAGGGTTCTATAAGTGTACCACTCACACCAGAACGTTCCATCGCTACAGATAAATCTTTAATGCCTCCCGGTGCTTTAGCATTAATTCGCGCACCTTTTCCCTTTGCTAATCAAAACGGTGAATTAGAACATCGTACTGTTAGCCGTTATGTATTAGATCAAGATACAGGAGGAGCAATTAAAGGTGCTGGAAGGGTAGACTACTTCTTAGGAACTGGTAAAATAGCAGCAGAACGAGCAGGTGTCACCGTCAGTAATGGACAACTATTTTATTTGCTACTCAAACCTAAAAATAATTCGTAATTCGTAATTCGTAATATTTCCTACGGAAACGCTACGCGAACGTAATTCGTAATTCGTAACTGAATAATAAACAGAGATATCTATAAAACCTTTAATATTAGGACTTACGCACTATACAAATGAGACATGATCTGTGTCAACCCAAATTAGTTATTTCCGGCATAATATTTAGTAGGGTGCGTCAGATGGCAAAATTTTGTTAATTGTGGGCAAGTTATCGGGTCTGACGCACCATAGAAGAGATAAAATCCACAATTCATCTTTGATAAACTTTGTCAATGAGTAAGTCCTAAAAATCCGAAAACAGTTGTTATAGATAAGTTCCATAAAATACATGAACAAGTATTTAAAAATGCTCAAAGCAGCGGGCAGGAAGGATAAAAAGAAGAGGTCTTTAAGCTATTCACAAAAGCTATTGATATATAATTTTTTGCAAAAAATTCTGCAATATATCAAAGAATTTTACATAGATGGGATCAGGAATTTAAAGAAAATCCTGAGAGGATTTAATGATAAAAGGCAATAAAAATCTCTGTTGTGCTTTTATTGATTCCATAAACTATCAACAGTTACAAATTCATAACCTTGCTGTAATAATTGCGGAATTAAGATTTCGAGAGTAGCAGCAACATCTTGTCCACCACAAACACCATCATGTAAAACAATTAAAGAACCATTTTTCACCTGTTGCAAAATTCGCTGCACTACAACATTAACACCAGGACGTACCCAATCTTCCGGTACAACACTCCACATTACAGGACGATAATTCCACTGTTGAAATAGCTTTAAAGTTGCAGGTCTAAAAAACCCATTTGGAGGACGGACATCTCGTAATACTTCAGGTTGTAAATCACAAGCATTGTTAATAGCAACTTGAGTTTTTTCTAAACTTTGCTTTAATTCAGTTGGGGAAAGCATCGGAAAAGAATGATGTTCATAACCATGTAACCCAATCCAATGACCCCTATCTTTAACCGCTTTAGCAATATGTGGTGAACGATTAACACAAACACCCAACCAGAAAAAACTAGCTGTAATTCTGTAACGATCTAAAACTGCTAATACTTGGGGTGTGTATAGAGGATGTGGTCCATCATCAAACGTGAGAGCGATATTTTTTTTATTACTATCTCCACACCAAAGACAATTAGGAAAACTCGGTTGGAGAATACGGTAAACAAGCGGGAACAAAGGTGCAAACTGCATTTTAGGTTTTAAGTAAGTAAAGTACTAAGTATTACTATTGGTTTTTATTGAGGTTTTATACCGTTTTACTTTAAGGTTGATACAAATGGACAGACGAGGGGACTGAGAGACGGGGAGATTCATTTGTAGCTTTAATTAAGTGAATTGATATTAGACCTCTCTCCTATGGTCAATGCTACACTTTGATGATAAAAAGTAGGAAAAAGTAGGGCTGAAGCCCTGACTACAAACTTTGAATTATTTACGTTGATATACTTATACCGATTGAAAAATGATGGTGAGAGTTGTAACAAAAACTGTAACAAGAATATTATTTCCCCTAACTTTCGACTACATTGATGACAAATAACAGGGTAATCCCTGAGTGAAGGGGTAATGTTCAAAGATACTCGAGACTATCAAATTCTCTTTCTCAGTGTGTTCCTCATGTTAGGGATTGGGACAAGAGACTGGACACTGCGACCTGAGTTGATTGTAATAGCGATCGCAACCTGCATCACAACTCAACTCATATTTTCCTTAGTCATTAGTCGTTGGTCATTGGTAATTAGCCCAGAACCAACTCATATCAAACCAACATTCAATCTCCGCAGTTCCTTAATTACCTCTCTAGGACTGAGTTTACTGCTACGGGCTGACCATTGGACAACTATGGTTTTAGCCGCAGCAATGGCGATTTCTAGCAAATTTATCTTCAAAATTGGTGATAAGCATTTCTTTAACCCCGCCAATTTTGGGATTATTACCGTCTTATCACTAACCTCTGATGCTTGGGTTTCCCCCGGACAGTGGGGTGAAGAATGGTGGTATGGGCTGTTATTTGCTGGAACTGGGGGACTAGTTCTGCAACGTGTTGGTCGTTGGGATACCACAGCCGCTTTTTTAGGTGCTTACTCCTTACTGGAAGCAGTACGCAATATTTGGCTAGGTTGGACTTGGGATGTTTACTTACATCGCTTGATGAGTGGGTCTTTACTATTATTTGCCTTATTTATGGTGACAGATCCTCGGTCAATTCCCAATAGTCGGATAGGTCGAATTATTTGGGCTGTGTGTATTGCTATAGTCACCTTTGCTTTGCGGAATTATTTCTTTCTTTCGACTGCCGTTTTTTGGGCTTTATTTGCTTTAGCACCTTTGACTATTATCGTGGATACTATCTGGTTTGCACCCAAATTTTCTTGGCAGAACGAAACAGAAGTACAGGAAGAAAATCACCAATTACAAATTAGTAAGGTTGTATAAAAATGAAAAAATTTAGCTTATTCATTCCCTTATTAATAGCACTTGTAGCAGTGCTATCTTTTGCACCGGCAGCTTGGGCTTTTTGCGGTTTTTATGTTGCCAAAGCTGATACCAAGCTATATAACAAAGCTTCTCAAGTAGTAATTGCGCGAGAAGGAGATAAAACAGTATTAACTATGGCTAATGACTTTCAAGGTGAAGTTAAAGACTTTGCTGTAGTTATACCTGTGCCAACGGTGATTAAAAAAGAGCAAGTACGCGTTGCTGAACCTAAAATTATCGAACGATTAGATGCTTTTAGCGCCCCAAGATTAGTAGAATATTTTGATTCTGACCCCTGCGCCCCAATTTCCAAAATGGCGGATATGGCAGCACCACAAGCCGCAGCAACTAGAGGTAGAGAGGAAAGTAGGAGAAGCGATAACAGTTTAGGTGTGACAGTTGAGGCGCGTTTCAATGTTGGTGAATATGATATTGTCATCCTCAGTGCTAAAGAATCTGGTGGATTAGAAACTTGGCTGAACCGCAATGGCTACAAAATTCCCAGAGGGGCAAAAGAATTACTAAAACCCTATATTCGTTCTGCGATGAAATTCTTTGTTGCTAAAGTCAACTTAGATAAATTTGAGGAATCTGGTTATCAATTACTCAGACCTCTGCAAATCTCCTACCAATCATCTAAGTTTATGTTGCCCATTCGTTTGGGTATGATTAACTCCACTACAGAACAAGATTTGATTGTTTATATTCTCTCACCCAAAGGACAAGCCGAAGTTACCAACTACCGAACGGTTAAAGTTGCCTCTAACGTTAATATTCCTGTTTTTGTCAAAGAAGAATTTGGCGACTTTTATAAATCCATGTTTCAAACTTCTTACACTAAAGAAGATAAAAAAGTTGCTTTTCTAGAATATGCTTGGAATATGAGTAGTTGCGATCCTTGTTCTGCTGATCCTCTCAACTCCGAAGAACTTAAGCAAGCTGGTGTGTTTTGGTTAGATAATAATTCTGATTTCAATGGCATAACACAGCCAAGATTTAGTCGTCCCTTTCCTACAAGTAATGTTTTTATTACTCGTTTGCACGTCCGCTACACTCGCAATAAGTTCCCTGAAGATTTGATGTTTCAAGCAACTTCTAATCAAGAATCTTTCCAAGGACGTTATATTTTACAACATCCCTTTACAGGTAATTTACAATGTTCTGCTGGTAGGGAATACAAACGGTCTTTAGCTGGGCGTTTTGAACAAGAAGCTCAAACCCTTGCTAAATTAACTAATTGGAAGATTCAAGATATTCGCCAAAAAATGAAGTTTAATGTAGGAATTCAGACTACTTCTTGGTGGGAAAATTTCTTAACTTGGCTAGGATTATAGAACAATACGGTTTATATTAAGTCCGGCTAATTACTTCAGATCCCCGATTTATCAGAGAAGTTAGGGATCTTATTTTTCTCGACTAGGTTGATGGGAGGAAACCCAATAAATTCTGCAAAATAGGGGAGCATCCCAAATGTGTAAGTTTATTTTTTATCTGAGCTTCCAACTGAATACAAAGCATAAAATAAACGAACCGCGAAGACGCGAAGAGCGCGAAGGTAAGAGGTAAAACAGGTTTTTTGGGTTAGTTGCGTATATTTTTGCAAAATTGGGATGCTCCCCAAAATAGTGGGTTTTATTGCTCATCTTTAAGGTACTGGATACCAGGTAGAAGACTGTGAAAACCGAATGTCATTTCCACCCAAATTCACATTGTAAATCCAGGCAGCAGTTGGGGTTGGAGTAGTTGCACTAGGTACTTTACCCCCAACAGCTTTGACTTGCCATCCTGCTTGAATTGACTGACGACAATGTAACTTTTGGTTGTTAATATTCAAACAATGGTCAAAAAATTTGGGTGTAGTCCAATGCAGATTAATCATTTTCTCTGGGACTTTTGCTCGTTTAGCTGCATCTTTTTGGATTGCGGTTACTACTGAAGCTGGTAAACTCTGCATTCCATCAGGTAGGGGAATAAAGTTGAAGTCTGAAGTTGCGGTTTTGGGAATATAGTAAATATAGCGATCGCTCTGGTTGATGACGCTCATTTGCCAACCGGCTTGTTCTACATCTGGGCAATTTCCCATCTCTGGTCTTGTCGGTCCTGTACCTGTACCTCGACACCAATTCCATTTTATGGCTTTAATACTTTCAACCCGAAGGTTGGGAGTTAACATATTTTGCCGACTCAACACATCTTGTAATACCCTCTCACCAATATTACGAGGCATTTGTGCGGTTTGCTGGGGAAGAAATCTGCTTGCAGTTCCATAATTCAACTCTTTACCATCAAGTTCCAGGAAAAATGGTTTTTCTGTACCCTCTACAAGAATACGCCATCCTACAGTCGGTTTAGCTTTACAAGTAGCATTGACCGGACAGGGTGCAACACCTTTGGTCAGTTGTGCTGCCAAAATACGCAACTTATTTGGCTGCACAAGCAATTGTGTGGATAAATTTGACAAGATAGTTTTATTTAAACTAGCGATCGCATCAAGGGTGATAAATCCATTATTAGTCACATAATAAACCCAATTTTCACCCTGGCCAGTCATTGTCACACGCCAGCCAGAACGTGATGTAGCTGGACAAGGTTGAAGAGGGATCAACCCTGATTTATCAGGTAAACAGTCTTTCCAAGTAGCTATTTGAGATTTATTCAGTTTGAGTAGTTTGCTGTTAATTTCCAATTGCTGCCCCATTTTCTCCCGCACTGCTGTTTCTAGGTTTTGAGGCAGATTTTTTGAGGGCGGAATTGCGATCGCGAAGCGCTCCGTAGGAATCGCTTGTTTAATGGAATTATGGGTAAGTTTTGTTGTTAAAAAAATCAGGCTGCTGACACCAAATAACCCCAGCAGACTACATAAAAGTATTTTGGTTTTCATGATTTTAGGAATAAAGAATGAGTCAATTTGTCTTTAATTTGACTCATTCTCGGTGATTTCTGTTTCTGAAGCGATTTAAATTCGGGAACTCCAAAAAATAAATTATCCAATTTCACAGCATCAAAACGAATTTTCCTCCCCCTGACTTGAAAATAAGACCCCACCCTTAACGCCTCCCCGCAAGCGATGAGGGGAATAAGAAGTTTTTCATCCCTCCTGGTGTACGCAGTTCATGATGGCTACTTACTTATTGATTTAAGCTACGAGATTTTGCAATTTGGCTACCATTTCCGCACGCGCTGATACCCCCAATTTGCGGAACATTCTTTTCAAAGCTTGCTTAACAGAATTTTGGGTAATCCATAATTTAGTCGCAATTTCTGCATTAGTTAAACCTTGGGCTACCAATTCAGCAATTTCTAATTCTCTGGGTGTGAGAGGACTGGAGACGGTAGTGGGGAAAGTTTTGGGTTTTGCCCGTAGTGTGGCTAGTTTGCTTGATAAATGAATACATAAGGCGCTCAGGTCAGCTAAATCATTACTATTAAAAGGTGGACTGCCTTGGTCACGGGCAAAATTCAATGTTCCCACCAAATTACCATCGGACACTATTGGACCTGTCATCACATGGTCATGACGGGTGCAAAAATGCTTCCAATCACTGGGAGATAAGATTAATTGCTCATGGGTAGGGGCGTGCCGTTCTACCACATATTGACCAACAGGATTGCTTTCTAAACAAGCTGCGGGCATTTCTGGAAAGTCTATTTTGGTGGGGGAATCGTCATCTAGGAAAGAAATACCCCAATGTTGCACTCCAAAATGGTCGCCAATGGTATCCATCAGAGCCTGTTTTAATTCTTGCTCATTTTGGACATTAGCGATCGCTTGAAAAATGGCGTGGAGAGTTTTAGCCATAAGAGTACCCACTTGGGGACTATGCGAACCTCAATCATTATCTCTATGCTAATACCAGCAAGATTAAAACGCTATTATTACTAGTGGCGATAGGAGAAGCACATGACAGTTACACAAATCTCTGCCCAAGAACTTTTCCGGGCTGCTTATGAAAACCGCTACACTTGGGACAAAAGCTTCCCTGGTTATACCGCAGATATTACTTACAAGTATGATGGCCAGGTGATTACAGGTCAAGTTCGTATTGATGCCAATCTCAAAGCCGAAGTTTTGGGTGTAGAAGACGAAGCAGCTAAAAAAGCGATTCACGGTCAAGCTTGGGAAATCGCCGTACACCGTGTCCGTCGCGCCTTTGAAGACACTCACAGCGCCAATACTTTTAGCTACGGTAATACTGACGCAAGTGGTGCAGTGGAAATTTTGATGGGTGGAAAGGCTGAAGGGGACAAGTATAAAGTTCGCAATAATGAAGTTTGCCACGTACACCGTTTAATTCATGGTACTTTTGTGACAATTGACACTTTTAGCAGTCTTGATACAGGGGCGGGATATTTGTCTCATACCTATGATTCTGTATATCATGACCCCAAAACTGGCGAACAAAAGGGCGGTAGAAGTGAATTCACCGATGAATATGAAAAAGTTGGTGAGTATTTCATTTTGAATCGTCGGGAAATTCGCACTGAGGTAGACGGTAACGTTTCCATTCAGGAATTTATCTTTTCTAAGATCGAGTTGTTAGGCTAGATTTCTCAATAATCTGCGATCGCTTTCGATAATTTGAGAGCGATCACTTGTCCATTGTTTTTATCACTACGAATACCACCCTTGACAATTTCTCCTTTTCCTTAACTTGTCACCAATGATTATATTTAGGACTTACGCACTGTACGAATCTGCCATGATGTGAATGAACGAAATTGCGTCGTTTTCGCCTTTGGGAATAACTTAGAGAACTCCACAAAAAAGATGAACTGCTTGCAGCAGCGCTTCGCTATCCAAATTTCTGCAACTAAAATCACCTTTCCTCCCCCTGCTAGAAAGCTCCCTGCCCCCCTGCTCTCAAAACGACGGGATATTTTTTTATTTGGAAGTCTCTTATTGAGTAAGGTGCGTCAGATAGAGAGAATCTGTTTTTTGTGAAAATATCGTGTCTGACGTGGTTGGTGAGCTTGCCGAACCACACCCTACAAGAAATATAATTCATATTACATATTTGAGGAATCTTGTCAATGCGTAAGTCCTAATATTTTAACTTTCATAATTTCCGACAATTCCTTGACCTATTTCCTTTATCCTTTCCGCTAATTTTTGTGGTGTTACTACTTTCACACCTGCACCAAAACCAACAATCCATCTTTGCAAATCAAAATCCTCTAAAGTCCACTTGGGAAAGGTAGCTTGAAAACGATGGGGGAAATAAATATCATCAGTCCTGTCCAAACAAAATAGCGACTTGGGTAAATTACTCGTTGTCTTCTGAATCGGTGGAGACATTTTCATCTGTGCGAACCGTTTTGTCCCCTCGGTAATAAACGGATAAATCTGGTCATTAAACCACAGTTCCACTGTCACGCAGACTTGCATTCGTTTTTGTTGATCTGTACTGAGAAATTGTTGTTGGTCAATGCTGCTATTTCCTAAGTACATCCCCGCACCAGATTTAAATAATTTCTGTAACTTTTGTAGTGCCTTTTCCTGTGATTCTCCGTTGCGTTGTTGGCTTTGCGGTCTACCTAAACACAGTCTATCCAGACGTTCAAAACGCAATAAACCAGAAGTTTCACCACTTACGCACTCATAACCCAAATACCAAGCAAAGTTAGAAAAAACCATTTGCAATGGATAGGCTAAAAAAAAGTCTTTTTCATCCCCTTTGTATCTACCCACACCTGCAAACCGTTGTAACTCCAACAGCCTTCCTTCCACAATTGCTGTTTCCAACTGAGTGAGATTATTACTTAAGGCGCTACTATGGAGATATTTGGGGTCAATAATAGAACTATTAGCGATCGCTCTCACGGGATAAATATTTTCAGTATTTTCAATAGTATGTGTTTGTAACAACCGTTGCTTAAATGTTTCGTAGATTGCTAAGGCTTGGGGGTCATTTAAACTCTTAGCTTGGGATTGAATAATATCAAAAACCTTGATTAATTCTGGTTTAGAAAGAATGCCAGTACCAGCAAAATAACCGTGACGCATCGGAAACTCCGGTAATATTTTATAAGGTTTTAAAACTTTTTCAATATCTTTACGAATTCTATCTTTTTCTGTACGATAGTTGTCAATTACCCCCGCTTGTGCAAGAGAGCGAATTAAAGTGTTCAAGCTACCTACACCCATATCAGCTAAAAAAGGGTAGTGGAGAATAAAGCGAATTGTCCCGATTAAACGCCTAAACACATCTTTGTCTGAATAGGAATGTGTTGCATTTAAAGACATCAATTCATCAGGCGCAAACTTGGGAAAATCTTCACTACAAACTTTTGAATTACTATTAATAATTCCTTCAGCTTCTAGCCATTCTAAATCAGCAGCTATAGCATCTTCCCTAGCATAAATTTCACCCCGCATCTTGGACATAAAAGCAGTAATTTCTTGCAGGGAGTTAGTAAAATATGGAACATAGCCGAGAATGTTTTCTAGGACTTGAGGCTTAGTTAAGTGGAACTCACCAATGCCAGGATAGTTAATTATTAAGAATATCAAATACATCAAACGTTCAAAATCCACTAGATGACTATAACGATGGGGTGTGATGTTTGCATGACGATTTTGAACGTTAACAATTTGACGGGGAACACCTCCAATTAGTTTGGCAATTTGGTGTTGGGAAAATTCGGGTGAATTGACATCAATTTTATTGACTGCGGCGAATCCTTCACCATGAATTGGTGGAAAGTCTTGCAGCATTTTATACATACTTTTAATAATATCTGGGGGAACTTGGCGTTGGCGTTGTTGATTCCAGCTAATGCAAATTTCCAAGGGAGTTTTTAAGTACCAGCCAATCCAGTGGAGTTGGGGTAACTCCCATTCTCCAAGTTGGGTTTTGACTTTGAGTAAAAAGTCCATGCGAAAGGAACGCTTACAATTAGTAGCGTCGTAGATAACACTTTTCTCTAAACTAAAAGCAGTACAAATACGGTTAATGGCAGTGGCTTCGATTGTGTGCCATTCCCCTTGAATTGTCGCGTCACCATATAGTTCTTGGCGGATTTCATCAGTGGAGATGATTTCGCAATTCCCTGTGCTGGATAGGAGTTTTGCAAAGGTAGATTTACCGCTTCCTGGTGTCCCAATGAGAAAATGAGCGTAGGCTTTGGAGTCGGTTTTAGCTGCCTGTTGAGTCTTGCGTCGAGATGTTGACATATAAGGTATAATTTTATAGTTATTTTACTAATTTATTTAAATATGCAAATCAAGTTAAATATTTGAGGTATGTGTTTAATCTTAGTTGGGTATAAATGGTAATTTTACATTGCTCGTGCGAATGACCAAGAAGATATTTTGTTAAACTAAGTTTCTATCAAAGTCTTTCTGTATCTAGGTTTGAGGCTATTTGGGGAGGTTTTGTATCATGACTATCGACACCAGTCAGAGAATCGCTCAAATCCCTATTCTTTCGTTGATTGGTGTCGATGGCTTGCTGTGTAAGGGTTTGAGCTATGTGTTTGATTAATTTTTCAGATGGATTTATGATGTTTTTTATAGTAGTGTCGATTTGCGGTCTAAAACCCTTATTGGGTAAGGGCTGCTAGACGAACTCCCCACCGATTGGGTTAATTCGGAATAATTGGAAACTCGCTCTTGCCAATATTTACGGCGACTAACTCATTTCCCCACCGATTGGGTTAATTCGGAATAATTGGAAACTGTTTTTGTTGCTCGGATTGCTAGAAAATAATCCCATGCCCCACCGATTGGGTTAATTCGGAATAATTGGAAACATTGCGTTGCCCGAGGGGGCTCCGCGAAAAGTGCCTTCCCCACCGATTGGGTTAATTCGGAATAATTGGAAACGAACGAATTGTGATCCGTTGGAACAACCATTTGCATTTCCCCACCGATTGGGTTAATTCGGAATAATTGGAAACACTCTGGAGTTTTTGTATCTTTGTATATATACGCAATCCCCCCCACCGATTGGGTTAATTCGGAATAATTGGAAACTATCAATTGTGGTTGGCACATTGACAGAAAATTCTCCCAACCCCACCGATTGGGTTAATTCGGAATAATTGGAAACGTTACGTCCGTTAGCACCTAAACAGTTGCTATCGCCCCACCGATTGGGTTAATTCGGAATAATTGGAAACCTTTCTACGGTCATATTCTGAACCTGTCACTACCCCACCGATTGGGTTAATTCGGAATAATTGGAAACTTGTTTGACAATTATAGGAGTTACGCATTGACAAAAAACATTAAATATATATGGACGTGAAAAACACATTTATCGTAGGGGTTTAGCAGTGCTAAACCCCTACTCCACGGTTGATTTATCGGCAAAAATAGAATTAATTGCAGCCTGAAATAAGGTATTTTGGTGAACGCATATCACGATTGATTTGTACAATGCGTAAATCCTAAATTAGTAAGTAAAATTGTAATTGGAAAATCAAAAATGATTCGTTTAGTTTTTGTTTTTGCTGTTATTTATTTATCTTTTTCTTGTTCAGCATTACTAGAAGAAGAAAAAACTCAAGAAGTGCGAATATATTGCACTAAAGACACTTTTTCCACAGTTAGCATTACCTGGAAGAGTAATCACGTAAAGCACAATAGTTTTGTGAACAACAATTGTTTCCTGAAAACTCCCTTCTATGTTGCGAAATACTTAGTTTTTAATAGCTTAAAATCTACCCAAGAAGAAGTTATTACAGTTGGTTCTGTAATACCAAATAATAAAGGCGGCATTAATATAATAGACTTTCGAGGACTTACCGAAGTCGGACAGTAATCGTCAAACAGATTTCTGGGGTCAGGTATATTGCAGCGATTGGTAAGGGTTTAGCAATGCTAAACCCCTACAAATTATGATTTTTACGTCCTAATTTTGGTAACTGTGGCTATAGCTACTAATTAACAAAAAATCATGAAAAAGTTTGCCGTAATTCCTCAAAATTATTGGCTAAAACCACAGTTCGCAAAATTCCTTGTAACTGTTCCAAATCATTAACTTGAGAAACTTGAGGCATTAATTCCAAAGCTTCATTGCCAAACTTTGCTTCCAAACTCGTCCGTATACTCGATATAATTCCCTCTGCTTCTCCTAGTCTTTTTCCTCTTATTTCTCCTTCTTTTAGTATTTCTTCATACCAAGGTGACTCTCGTAAAACTGCCATATCCCACCTCATGATGTCTTTAACTAACGCACTTTCTAATACAAAGGTAGCAAAAAATGCTAGAACCGTCTCCAGTTGATTTAAGTCTTGATCTTGACGTAAGATTTGCAATGCTTCCCTAATTGTAGACTCATTTCCTCCTCCTTTCAGAATTGGGACAAAGGGAAGTAATGATGGTAAAGATTGTTGAAAGGGAATATTCACATCAACTTCCCACAAATTAATCACACGGTAATCTTGGGTTGCTGTTAATCCGGCAAGATTTGATGTAAATCTCGTGGGTATTTCTACATCACTTGTCTGCAAGATATTAATTAGTACCGGGTAAGTACTAGGACAGAATTAATTACACAATGTCATTGCGAATGGAACGCAGTGGAATGACGCAATCGCAAGGGCTGGGATTGCTTCGCTTCGCTCGCAATGACTGTAAATATTTTTGTCCAATTACTTAAGTCGGTAATTCATATTTTTCTTCTGCAAGTGCTGCATAACAACGCATTCGTCTGGGCATTTTGGAACTGTAACGCAGTTGCAGTTCATTTAATACGAGAAATTCTCCATGTTCGGGACTTGTGGCACGGATTAATACATCACTTTCTCTACTTATCCATTGAAATTCCCCCGATAAAATTTCATGGGCTTTGATATTAGGAATATCTGTTACCCATCTTACCCAATTGTCTGGTGCAAGGCTAATTAGTTTTTTTGTGCTGGTATCTGCTGGTTTTGGCATTTTTCAAGATGCACTTTTGTCTAGGGATTTATCATAACAGGACTTAATCACTGACACATTGGTCAGGTGCGTCAGATATGAAAAATCTGTTTATTCACTAGATTTATGCAGTCTGACGCACCCTACAGTAGATTTTTGGTGTGATATTTTTCGTCATTCGCATGAAAGGAGGTTGCAACTCAGGTCGTCTCTGCAACACTTAGTAATATGAGCGTTAAGTTGAAAAATAACAAGTAAGGGGATCACCAATTCTTTTTACTTTGTTACTTTTCCTTTACGTATTGTTACATAGATAAAGAAAATCAGTTATTTTGGGCAGCATCTAAGTTGCTCATTATACGATTCTCTAGTGCCAGATATTGTAGTTAAAGTTATTTACGTGTTGAAGTAAGAGTATGTCTGATGAAGCAAAATACACATACACTGCTATTACCTTTGCACCAGTGCAGGGATTTATCGAAAAATCTCGGAAGTTACGGGACTTATATGGTGCGTCATTAATTTTGTCCTACCTCAGTCAACAGATAGTGATAGCAGCACATAAACCTCCAGAAACTACAGTAATTTCCCCTGCAAACATCAATGTACAAAAGGGAATGCCAAACCGCATTCTTATAAAAGGTCATTTCCCCGAAGATATTGCACGCCAAGAATTATTAACAGCTTGGGAAGATATTCTTTTTGTTTGTCGTAACTGGATTGAGACCAAATTATCCAATTATAAATATGAATGGAAACGTGAGTGGGGACATTGGGGAAACTATACTTGGGAAATCTTTTGGGGGCAAGGTGATTCTATTGCAAATGCAATGGAAGATTTGGAAACTCGCAAGCTTTCTCGTGATTGGACTGCAATTAACTGGATTGGGGAAAGTTCAAGTTTGACAGGTACAGATGGAATTGCATTTCCAGGATTGGGTGGAGAACTACCTAAATCTCAAAATTTAGAGCATTTCCACTATAGAAAAGAAGATAGTAGTATTAAACCTTTTTATGAAGGATTGGAAAGAATTACCAATGAAGTTATTGATTCTACTGAAAAATTGAGCATTCCAGAATTAACTAAACGCCTAGTAACATGGTACGAAGTGAGGGAGAAAATTAGCCAGCGCAGACATCAGAATAAACCTTTTGAAGAATTGGAAGAGAACTTTAGTGAAATTCAACGCAAACCAACGATAAAAGAAAAAATTACCGAATCGCTAACCAAACAATCAGAATCTGAACCCGGACAATGGACGGGTTGGTTTATAGGAGATGGAGATAAAGTTGGTAATAAACTCAAAGAAATAGCGAAAAATTATGGTGAACAAGGAATAAGAGACTTTACTCTGGCTTTAAGAAATTGGGGGGAGGATTTCTATAATAACTTTGCAGAACAAGATGAGATTGGACGAGTAATTTATGCTGGTGGCGATGATTTTTTAGGTGTAATTTATAGTAAAAATGTTAGAGAACCGATTCCTGGATTGACTGCATTGGAATGGTTGATGACATTAAATGATAAGTGGAAAGAGAACGGACAAGGTATTAGTGTCAGTGTAGGGTTTGTGTGGGTTGCGGGGAGTGTACCCCAACGAGATGTATTGCAACATTGTCGTCAAGCACAGGATACAGCCAAAAGTTTGAAACGCGATCGCGTAACCATTAGAATTGTATTTAATAGTGGACAGTATGTAGAATGGACTTGTCCGTGGCAATATTTACACATATTAAAAGCATACAAAGACAGAAAAGGTAACACCTATCCAGAATGGGAACACAAAGGTCGAGATAGTAAATATGAACCCAATTGGACGCATATATACAGCGATTTAGCCCAACTCAAATCCCGTCACGCTTTTGGACTAGGAGAAAACCGTCGTCGTCAAGAAATTGATAAAGACAACACCGCCAAACAAAGCAAAATTATTGACTATCGGCGAGATTTTTTAGAATTTTTTGATATTTATTTTCCTGGCTATAAAGACATTCTTAAAAGTCATGAAAAATTACTTGTGGGTGCAAGCGATGATGCAAGTTCCGCTCAAAAAGCTTTATTAATGATTGATTGGATAGAAGATTTAATTACAATTGGTTGGCACTTATGTTCAAATACAAACACATCATCATCATTAGACCATTAGGTTTTTTATATGGTAGTGCAGGTGCATTTCTTTCCCCAGAAAATTTAGTTGGTCGTTCTGGCGAAAAATTTCCACCCAGTGCAGCAGTTCTTTCTGGTTTATTATTTAATGCCAAATTAACAGATAAAAACTTTCCCAAACCAGAAGCAGAGGAAAAGGAAACTCACGAACAATTTCCTCAAAACTTGCATACTGCGGGTCCATTTTGGGCTAAATCTGGATATGAACAGAATTTTTATGTACCAATTCCTTGGCATAGAATTATTGCTGGAGATAAAGAGAAATATAGAGACGAATGGGTATTAGATAAAAATGGCAATTGGCAGCGACAAAGACAATATCAAGAAGATGAAGATAAATTAGAACCAGCCTTTACATGGCAAACTATTACTTCTTGGAATGAGAATAAACCAAATTGTGCTAATCATCCTTGGGATTATGTATCTTCTCTTCATCCTCACATGAAAGATGATGAAAGGCATTCCAAAGCTAAAGATGGTTTGTTTCTAGAAAGTGCCGTCCAAATGCCAGAAGATACTTGTTTAATTTATTTATCAAGCCATAAACTAAACAATGGATGGTATCGCTTTGGAGGGGAAAATCATATTGTCGAAATTGAATGTCAAGATATCAAAAATAAGGAAGTTTTGAACCTTTTTGAGCAAAAAATAGAACAATCATTTGCTTTAATTTCTCCTGCTGTATGGGGTTCAACCCGCTTTTCTTTTCGCTTTCCCCAACATCCTGATTTAGCATCATATTTTCCAGAAAAACAAACTAAATTATTAACTGATAAAGCCATACCTTATCGGTTCAATTCAGCAGGAAGATTAGGAAGAGGACGTTATGCAGTTCCCGCCGGCAGTGTCTATGTATTACCAAAACCACTTAATAAAACCTGGAGTGAATTTCATCCAGACTGGTTTCCTAATCAGGGATATAGCTTACAAAAAATCGGTTCTGGTTTGTGTTTACCAGTAGAAATTAAAGGTTTACAAAAATATCAAGAATCTCAATTAGTAAATTAATAGGAGAGAAAATAATGTATCAGAAAGCTTGTGGAATTATTGAAACGTTAGCACCAGTTCATGTCGGAGCGACAGCAGGAGAGGAAAACGGTAATTTAAACCTCATATTTCGTGACCAATTTACCCAAACTGGCATTATTAATGGTAGTTCAATTCGCGGTCGTTTGCGAGCCGATATGCGTCAATATTGCGAATACCTAAAAAAGAAAGGAGAAACAATTCCTCACGAACAAGATGAAAATTTTTGGTATGGAAAAAAAGCCGCACCAGGAGAACCAGATAGTACCAGCGAAGCTGTAATTAAATTAGAACACGCTTCTATTGTTTGGCTACCTGTTTTTTGTCCGGGACAACCAATTGTCTGGGTAACTTGTCCTAGTTTACTCAAAAGGTATAATCGTATAGCTGGGTTGAATAAAAAAGCTAGTGAAATCCCCAGAGAATACACAGCTTCTAAAAAATTATGGGATAGCTCCCTAGAATCTAAAGATAATAAACATAAAGGCAAAAAATTTCTCTTTTTTAATCTCGGTTTTTTAGAAATTAAAAGAGAAGGGAATTTATCAGATTGGTTTCCTTTAGGTGAAGATTTACCAGCAGTTGTAGTAAGTGATAATGATATAGCTATGATTCACGATATGGCTTTATATCGTCAAAGTCGAGTCGCTTTAGAAGATGATAAAAAAATGGCTAAAAAAGGTCAATTCTTTAATACCGAAGCCTTACCTGAAGGAACTATTTTAGCCTTCCCAATTGCGATTAAACCCCATGATAAAGATTGGGAATGGAAACCGATTCAGGGAGCATTAAGTGGTGAAATATATTTGGGTGGACTCGAATCTATTGGTTTAGGTCATTGTCATTTAACAATTAAGCATATTACTGAGAAAAAATCATGACTTGGAACTCCTACGAATTAGACCAAAAAGCACAACATCTAGTTCTTAAATATCGGGAAAAAGATGTTTTGAAAGAATCTCACAAAATGCGCGTCACAGCAGCTTATGGATTAGAAAGATTTTGGGGAGAACATTTACGCTTAATGAGCAAGAAAGAAAATAGTGAAGATTACAATAAAGGAGAGTTTTGGTTAGCAACTTGGCAAGAGTTAGTAGAAATTATGAAACAAGCCGGAATTATTGTTCCTAATGAAAAAATAGGTCATGATGGCAAAAATTTTAAAACCGAAGATATCAAGAAAATGACAGCTAAATTCTGGGATAAAGAGCAATTTCCCATTGAGCATCAAAGAGTAACTTTGGCTGTTTTAACTCAATTTTGTGACAGTTTAGTTTGGTGGACACAGCGATTTAATAAAGTTAAATAGAAAAAAGAGGAAAAATAACCATGAATCCTGAAGATGTACCCATGATGTTCCGCGCTCAAATTGATGGACGTTGCCAAATTCACAGAGTTGTTGATAAGCGAAAAAGTTCAGAAAAGCGACAAGATGCAGAGATATGGGTTGATGAATGGAAGGATATTTTTCCTAAAGATTTACTTCCTAAAGAAGTATCTCACAGCAATCAAGCTGTATCTAATCAACCAATAAATAAAGCTTTGGCGCGTTCAAAGCCAAGTGTAAAACCCGCGAAAAATACAAACTTTAAATTTCCAGAATTTGGTTCTCAAGTACAAACATGGGAATATAAAATCAAATGGAGATTGGTTTCCAATAGCGGACAAGATGAGGGTTTTATCCGGCCAATTATTGGTGCTAAAGGTTTTCCCTATTTCTCCGGTGCAAGTATGAAAGGTGCTTTTGTTCGTGCTTGTAAGCAAATTTATGGAAAAGAACAAGGGAAAAAAGAAGCAGAAAACTATTGCGGTAAAAAATTAGCAGATGGTAGTAGTAAACCTGGAATTTTGCGCTTTCATGGTGCTTATCCAGTTGATTTAGACTGGACAACAAAATTAGTAGATATTGTTCACAGTCAAGAAAGCAGACAAGTAATTAAGGATGATAGAGATAAAAAAACTAATGCAAACTCAATGATATCTCTCTATCATACTACATTAAAATTCGGGTTTTCTAGTACCGAAAAATTAGATAAATCTGAATGGGATAAAATTAAAAAAATCTGGGAAAGAGCGTTAGCTAATGGACTGGGTTCTAGAGTTAGTGCTGGTTACGGATATTTTCAAGAAATTGATTATAGTCATCAAAAAGATTCCCGTTTACTATTACAAATTAAGCTCAAAGGACAGGGTGGTGTATCAACATTAGTTAATAAAACACCGGAATTTCGTCCGAATATGTTCAAAGCTGCATTACGCGGACATACTTTACGTTTATTAGCAGGAATGACTGACGGAGTTACAGCCAAGGAAATTACTAAAGATTTATGGGGTGGATTTGCTGACAAAAATAATCAAGATTCAAAAGATGCCAATGTGGGATTATTGGGAATAGATTTTGATTTTAATTTAGAAGATTTGAGGTTTCCATCTCATCCGAAACACTATGAACTTTCGGAAGGAACTTTAAATATTTTTTGTATGCGTCCTGAAATAAATGATGCGGAAAGACTCAAGTTAATTAATACAGCCAAAGCTATAATTAAATTTACCATGCTATTTGGTGGAATTGGTAAATCTTGGCGCAGAGTATGTCATAAAGAGTTTCACACAACCTATTTTAAAAACCATCCAGAAAAGGTTATTGGTTGTCACTGGCAATTTATTGATGAGTTAGAATATTATCCTCTCAATAATTTAGAAAATGACCAAAATAATCCTAATGATATTGCTAAATATATCCAACAAATTCGTGATGTAATTCGGAGTTGGATACCGCAAGATAAGCAAATTAAACAGGATGTAAATTTATTAACCAATATACCAACACAGAAATCTACAAATACAACTGTCGCAACTAATATACCCAATAACAAAAATACATCAAAACCCAATCAAGCTCCTATTCTTAAATCTCCACCAAAACGTCCCGAAATTGCTCAGAATCAACCTCAAAATCAATCAAATAAAAATGATGATATCACACAATGGCGGGAAGCTTGGTATTCACCAAAAGTACAAGTGTGGGCGCGTTTTGCGGAAAATGGAAAAAGTCTAGCAGTTCACTGGTTTCATGATGCTTATAAGGGGAATGATAGAATTAGAAATCCTCATATTTTAGCGGGAAGTATGGGAAATACAGGACGTATTTGGCATCGTATGTATCCAGGTTTTGTAACTAATGAACAGGGGAAAGTTGTGTCAGGGAAAGGTTATATAGAGTTGCTGACCATTTTTGCTGATGAATCTTCAGAAACTAAAAAGTTTTTGGATTTTCTCAACGATGATAGTGAATTTAAAAAAGTTTGGTAATCAGGAGATTTAATATGTCAATTTGGATTATTACAACAGGCAATAGTGATGTGCAGTTAAAGACTGATTCCTATTGGGAAGATTTTCATGAGAATGTTAGATATGATGATAAAAAAGATATCAGAAAATGTGATAAATTTGCAGCTATTCGGGAAGACGAAGCTACCGAACTTTATCCTGTTCCTGCCAGGATATTAGGTATAGTCTATGAAAATCATTTACAGGATAATTATGACGATTTGGCTTTTCCATTGTTAGATACTTTCACTCAACATTTTTTGAATCATCCCGATGAAAAGCCATCTATGATTATTGTATTGTTGACTGATCAAAGAAATATATTTGTTGATGAAGATGGTGATTTGAATGAGAAAGTAAAACATGAATTTTCTCCTTTTTGGCAGGATACTTGTACTTTAGAACCTATGTTTAGGGAGTATTTTCAGAAGCAGGAAATATTCTCGTCAGTTAAAGTTCAATTCCATATTTTAGAATCATTTCAAAAAGGACTAGATAACTGGAATGAAACTTTAGAGGTGGTGAAAAGAAAGTTGAATAAGATTCAAGGGGAATTATCAGAATCTCCTACATATCAGCCTAATGAAACTGTATATATTAGTCATCAAGCGGGAACTCCGGCAATTTCTTCAGCAGTGCAGTTTGTCAGTTTAAGTAGTTTTAAGAATGTCAGATTTTTATCTAGTAATGTATTTTTTAATGATGATAATGAGCCAGTTTCAGAACCAGAGATAATCAATATTTCTAAGTATTGGATGGGAATCCAACTTGAAAAAGCAAAACAGTTAGTTCGGAAAGGTTTACCAGGTGCTGCTTTGTCTATGTTGGAGGAAATTGGTTATATAGATACTAAAAATGTTATGCCTCGGTTGAAGAATATGGTGAGCGTTTTTAATATTTGTGAAAGTTCGATTAAAAAAGATGAGAACGAATTTGATGTTATACCAGCTATACAGCGTGTTGTTGATTCACTCTCTTTAACAGAAATTTTCTTTAAAGAAAAAAATTATATTCAGGGAATTACATTATTAGCTGCTGCTCATGAAACTTTTTTAAAGGCAGCTATAATCAATGAATTATATAGTCGCTATGAAACTTTTAATTCACCAACTAGCGGAAAATTAAGAGTTGATGAAGTAATTGTTTGGACTCAGGAAGGATTAGGTTTTAAAAAAAGAGAACAAGACACTGAGATATATCAACAAGATAATCACTTAAAAAACTTAATAGGTGTAAATAGAAGCACAAATATTAAGGAAGAAAAAATAAAAATTTTAGGGAAATTATCCTTTCCTATCAAAAATAATGAGATATTTAAAAAGCTCAATAAAGGTGATTTTGGTAATTTTTCTGTAGTGGGAAACAATCAAGGTATGGTTGCATGGCTATGTGAATTGTGTAAACAAGCACCAAAAAAGAATTTTCAATCTTGGACACTTCTGAAATGGATAGGTAAATATGTAAGAGAACGCGAAGCAGATCGTCGCAATCAATTAATGCACAATTTACGTGGAGTTACAGAAATAGATGTGATTAGATATCTTTTAGGTGATCAGCCTAATTCTAGCAATCAAGATGTTTTGACTACCTACCAAAAAGAAGTTAAAGAAAAATTTCTGAATGAGATTAAGAATTTAGGTCTACCTTACAATGAGAGGAATTTATATGATGAACTAGAAGCGATCGCTAATGATATCACCTAATCTCCAACTATCTCACCCAAAACCAGCATCTCAGTCTTCAAAAAACTAGCGTGAAAACAGACAGCATATTTTACCGCCTATTTCAAGAATTCCCGCATATTTTCTTTGAAATCATTGGTGAGTCATCCGATACTGCTACCCAGTACCAATTTTCATCAGTCGAAATCAAGCAAACAGCATTCCGCATTGACGGTGTGTTCCTTCCAGAAAACCAAGAGCAACCAATTTATTTTCTAGAAGTCCAATTTCAAACCGACGTAGCAATCTACTCCCGACTATTTACAGAAATTCATCTATATTTACGCCAAAACAAACCCGAAAACGATTGGTTCGCTGTAGTGATTTACCCAACTCGCAGCATTGACAGCGCACCAATTACTCATTACCGCGAATCCTTCGCTTCTGGAAGAGTCACCCTCATTTATCTAGACGAATTAGGAGAAAGTGCATCCTTACCCATCGGCATTGCTACGATTAAATTAGTGATCGAAAATGAAGATAGAGCTATCCAATTAGCTAGGGAGTTGATTACCAGAACCAACCAAGAAATTGCATCTGTACGCCAACAGCAACAATTATTACAAATTATTGAAACAATTTTGGTTTATAAATTTCCCAGCATGGACATCGAGGAGATAGAAGCAATGTTTGGATTAAGCGACTTAAAGCAAACACGAGTATACCAACAAGCCTTTGCAGAAGGTGAGCAGAAAGGAGAGCTTAGAGGAGAACAGAAAGGAGAACTTAGAGGAAAACTACTAGCAGTACCAGCAATGTTAGCTGCTGGTTTGAGTGTAGAACAAATAGCACAGGCTTTAAGTTTATCTCTAGATGAGGTTAGACAAGCTGCACAGCAATAATTTTCTAGTTGATTATGGGATACTTTAAAGGAAATCACCTAACAACACTACCTAAAACTGCGCGAACCAGGGGGTGTATTTATCGAACGCTTGTTATATAACCTGTAAAGCCTTATCAGCTATGGCTTTAGAGGTCTTGAGGAAAAAAGGAGGCTCGCGCAAACTCTGTAATCCATACCAGGAAAGGGTTTGAGGTATTTTTCATGAAGGGAGGACTTGACAAGCGATCGCTCAAACGGTACTTTTTAATTTCATCCGCGCAAACTGGTGTCACAAGTCTTGTATATCAAGCTTTCTAGACTCCAGCAGTCTCCACTAACCATGTGGGGACGCATAATTGGAAACAAAGACCCCAAACCTAATAAACATTTCACCATACTGTCTCCACTAACCATGTGGGGACGCATAATTGGAAACATGGCAAAGCAACAACTTCTAGTGATCGCACTTCGAGAAGGTCTCCACTAACCATGTGGGGACGCATAATTGGAAACCCAAGGCTTTCTGCTGCTGTTGGGATTCTTGTTCTAGTCTCCACTAACCATGTGGGGACGCATAATTGGAAACGAAGCTTCTATAGGTTCGGTTGGTGTGGCGTGTTGAGTCTCCACTAACCATGTGGGGACGCATAATTGGAAACAATTTCATAAGATTCTCCTTATTTAACTATTTCAGTCTCCACTAACCATGTGGGGACGCATAATTGGAAACCCTTGATTTAGCAGGTAGCAGTGAGCATAAGCTTCGTCTCCACTAACCATGTGGGGACGCATAATTGGAAACTACATCCTTTTTATTTTTATCCAAATCATTAAGTAGTCTCCACTAACCATGTGGGGACGCATAATTGGAAACTACTATCCTTTTCAAGTATCAAGGGCAATCGTTTTTTGAGTTTGGAGGAAATGCGACGACTTTATATAAATGTGAGAAAGTTAGTTAAACCTGCGGAAGATAGTGTGCGGTTTTATTGGATATCCCAAGAAGCTGTTGAGAGGGTGTTAACAATTGGTGGTGAAGTACCCCAACCACCTCCAAACTATTATGTCATCTAGATTTGAAGGTTTTATGGGTGTGTTTTTTAATTTCCTATCGACACCAGTCAGAGAATTGCCCAAACCCTATATTTTTCGTGGAGTGGTGTCGATTGCTTGTAGGACAAGGTTTTGAGGTGTGTGTATGTGTCGGTTTTTGGATAAATGTATTATACTTTTAAAAGTGGTGTCGATTTGCAGTCTGAAACCTTTACTGGGTAAGGGCTGCTAAACGAACTCCCCACCGATTGGGTTAATTCGGAATAATTGGAAACAAGGGGAATGCATTTTTTTGCTGGTTTCGCAAAACCCACCGATTGGGTTAATTCGGAATAATTGGAAACTTTTCTTTTTTATAAGAATGGCACAAGATATTGCCAAGTAACCCCACCGATTGGGTTAATTCGGAATAATTGGAAACGTTTCTAATCTAATTTCTGCTGAAAGCTCTGGAAACCCCACCGATTGGGTTAATTCGGAATAATTGGAAACTCTATATTATTACCACCAGAATTACCGCCTTGACCGAAACCCCACCGATTGGGTTAATTCGGAATAATTGGAAACTTGGATATTCTGTCGATATATCCAACTTTTCCGATAACCCCACCGATTGGGTTAATTCGGAATAATTGGAAACAGTCACGCTTATGACTCTTTGGCTGGTTATCATCTATGGGACCCCACCGATTGGGTTAATTCGGAATAATTGGAAACTGTCATTTGTCGTTGCCAATAGCTGCCCGTCTTTTCCCCCCACCGATTGGGTTAATTCGGAATAATTGGAAACAAGTATTCTTTCGCCATTAGTATTTTCTTGGATAACCCCACCGATTGGGTTAATTCGGAATAATTGGAAACTACAAGTCCTTATTTTTTCCTATGTTTTACCGCCAAAGCTGCCCCACCGATTGGGTTAATTCGGAATAATTGGAAACGAAATGGCAGCGCTGAAGGCAGCGTTTCCATTTTGTCCCCACCGATTGGGTTAATTCGGAATAATTGGAAACGTCCGCAAGTCTTCTGAGTGCCCCCGAAAGACGTGTTTCAACCCCACCGATTGGGTTAATTCGGAATAATTGGAAACAATAGCAGAGTATCAACTGCATTTGGGATTACCCCACCGATTGGGTTAATTCGGAATAATTGGAAACCTCGGCAAGATGAATTCGTCTGAGCTCACTATATAAAGCTCCCCCACCGATTGGGTTAATTCGGAATAATTGGAAACAGTTATTAAGTGCGATTTTGGCGGCATCAGCGTGAGCTAGACCCCACCGATTGGGTTAATTCGGAATAATTGGAAACTAAAAGCATCAGCAATCTCTCTATTTAGTGAGAGGCCCCACCGATTGGGTTAATTCGGAATAATTGGAAACTTTTCTTTGAACTCATTTGTTGATTGGTATTCTAACCCCACCGATTGGGTTAATTCGGAATAATTGGAAACTTATTGTTAGACATCTTAAATTAGTCTGTACTAAAATTAACCCCCACCGATTGGGTTAATTCGGAATAATTGGAAACCTACGGAGCGGAGTTTCGGTTTTGGTGTAATCCAACAGAGTTACCCCCACCGATTGGGTTAATTCGGAATAATTGGAAACACGAAGTGTTTCACTTCGACGCTATCAATGTAACCCCACCGATTGGGTTAATTCGGAATAATTGGAAACAACTAACATTTTGAAACTGTTGTTTCATGGATTCACCCCACCGATTGGGTTAATTCGGAATAATTGGAAACGCTAGTTTGTTATCACCCTTAAGTTCTTCTACTTCAGTATTCCCCCAGGGGAAACGCATCTTATCAATAAGGACAATTCAATCTCAATAATGACCAAAATATTCGCATTAACGACCACTTATTAACAATATTTTAGTTCATCACTATGACTTTGAAAAAATCAATCAAACGATAAATGCGGATTTCTTCGTTTACACATTAAAACGGTATTTTGTCAATAAAATTTAGATGCGTTTCCCCTGGATAAACAGCTTATAATCAATTAACCAACTTATGAATATTATCCTCCCAATTAGCACCATCAAACGGCACAATCTCAAAATTATCTATTACATTCCCATCTAAACAGCGCACATTCACATCAATACAATCAGGATGACTGCGGGGAATATAAAAAGAATGAATTCCACAAATACCACAAAATTTATGTTGTGCAACTCCGGTATTAAATGTGTAAGTTTTCAACACATCTTCACCTTGCAATAAAATAAACTTTTCTCGCTGTACAATTAAATGTAAAAATCCTTTCTTACTACAAATAGAACAATTACAATCATCAACTTTATGGTTATCAACTATCACCTTAAAGCGTACCGCACCACAGTGACACCCACCTTCATAAGTAGCGATTTTATTAATATTTGCTGTCATCTTAATTACCCGATATATTCCAGATTTAGCCCCCAACCCTAACCAGGGAGGGGGTTAAGTTTTTTAGCGTGATTCAAGTTTACTAACTCGCGTTGTTAATTGATTAACTTGTTGCTTCAATTCAACCACCAAAGTTGCTAATCTATCAAACATTTTCTCACGTTCTGGTTGTGATAATTTTCGTCTAGAACCTGTAGAGGGTGACGGAGTAGGTGTAACCTTAGTAGATGAAAATTGGCGGTTTTGACTGAGTAATAACTCAATCTGGTTTAACCGTAACTCTAGACGACGGATATCAGACTCCAAATTATTAACCCGGAAATTTACTTGCTGTGATGAAGCCGTCTTTGAGAAGAAACTACTACCAATAATCAGCGCCAAAACAACAGAAAATAATAATCTAATCAGCATTTATTTATCAGGTTTTAATTCAGAAAAAAGCTCCTGTAAATCAACAGAATTAGCCAGATTTTCTCCTTCCTTTACTTCAAAAGTGAGATTAAGAGCTTTTGTTTTTTGGATTGATTGAATACAAAGTTCAGCAATATCTTCGCGGCTGATTTTTCCCCGAATATTATCACCTTGCTCAAATATAAACTCCTTACCTCCAGCATCTTCAGTTAAAGCACAAGGTCGAATAATTGTGTAAGGAATTCCACTTGATCTTAAACTATCTTCACCTTTCAACTTCCAAGTTAAAATTCCTCCCAATTGGTCATTTAATCTGACCGCTGGTGGTTCTTCATTTAAATTAATTCCTGGTCTTCCAGGACGAGTTACCCCAGCAGAACTAATCAGAACAAATTGGGGTAAACTTTCACCACCATAAGCTTTAATCGATTCTAGATGTATCGCAAAACCACCAGGGGTAAACTTAGGATTTAAAGCTCCATCATATTCAAATTTGCTCAACATCAATTGAAATGAGCAAACTTTGCTAGAATCAATTTTGGGAGAATCTTTCACAATTTTGGCTCTAAATACAGGAACTAAATTTGCAAATGGAATCGTAATATCTATCCAAGTATTAGCTACCGTATCGAAAGAATAGCTGTAACCAACACCATCCCAAGTTGATTCTGTCCGCAAAAAGATTTTATAACGCTGTCCGTCACCTTTGACTCGCAATCTAACACCTTCATAACCAGATAAATCAAACGGTGGGGAAAAGTTTTTTGTTCTCACAGAAGCAAATCCCCCAGAGTTAGCAGTGGAAACATTACCACTAAATAAAGCCGTATTTTCTAATATTTGAAAACTACTTGCACTCACACCACCCATGACAACATCATCTAACGCACCCCAGATATTTTTTAATTCATCTGTTGGTTTAGTAAAATCAAATATCAGTTTTTCACCTGCGGTAGGGAGATATTTTTTTGCTGCTTCAACTAAGTTTTTCACCCCACGATATTCGACATTTTCTGGTGTGTCACCAACAATTTCTGGTAAGTAAAACTTAATACCTTGATAGTATTTGCTTCTATCTGCTGTGTCTCCCTCCACTGGTTGTACCCGCACAGAAGTACAACAAATTACAGCTTCCACATTACCCATTACCAAGCTATTCAGAGTTTCAGGTATAGTAATATCCCCATCTACTAAGTCAACATCGTCACCTAAAACTAGTCTTGCTTTTTCAATATCTCGCACTAGACAGCGGAATTTATACCCCTGTTCCCGCAATCGTCTGACTACTCGTTTACCAACACCACCAGTCGCACCCGCTACCAGAATTACACCCATATTTCTGACCCCATTTGGTTTATCTTGATTATCTTGGGAACGACCTTGAATTAACTGCTGTACCCAGTTAAGAACAGGAAATACCTCAAAGTAGGTCAAGGTTTTGATAAACCTACATAAATCCCATTGAGAACGATTTTGATCAGTCACAATTGTATTATCACCATTTTATTTTATAATAGCTAATAAAATCTTACCAAGTAAATAAACAGATGACTAAAATCGAAAAAGCTCAAGCTGAGTATGAAAAATTTACCGAAGAATTTGCAAGTATCATCATTAGTACTGTTAACGAACAGGGAATCCCTAACGCAAGTTATACTCCTTTCGTCATAGATGATGCTAAAAATATCTACATTTACGTTAGTGGTCTTTCTACTCACACCAAAAATATTTATGTTAATCCTCATGTGAGTATTTTATTTATTGAGGATGAAGCTAAAACCAAACAAATATTTGCCCGTCGTCGGTTAACTTTTGATTGTACCGCAACTTTACTAGAGAGAGAAACTGAACAATGGAATCAAATTGTTGGAGAATTTCAAGAACGTTTTGGAGAAATTATTGAAATGTTACGCAGCTTACCCGATTTTCGGATTTTCCAACTAACTCCAACTGAAGGAAGATTTGTAATTGGCTTTGGAGCCGCTTACCATATCAGTGGTGATAATCTTAATCAACTGACGTTGATAACAGAATAATTCATAGTTGATAATTCATAGTTGATAATTCATAATTCATAATTCATAATTTATATGCTTCAATTTCACCCTCCTGGTTTTGGACAACAAGTCATCAATACATCTTTGGGAGCAATGGTTTACTATACCCAAACCAGCGCACCTTGGGAGATTGTTGACATTCAAAAATTACCTCCGCTATTGTTTTTACATAACTTTGGTGGTGGTGCATCTGCTTACGAATGGTCTAAAGTTTACCCTGCATTTGCTTCTGAATATCGCATTTTAGCCCCAGATTTAATTGGTTGGGGAGAATCTGCTCATCCTGTGCGAGATTACCAAATTCAAGATTACCTAACTACTATTACTGAGTTTATCACCCAAACTTGTCACGAACCAGTAACAGTAATAGCTTCTTCTTTAACTGCTGCTTTTACTATTCGTCTTGCTATTAATCAACCTGAATTATTCAAAGAACTGGTTTTAGTGTGTCCCTCTGGTTTTGATGACTTTGGCCAGGGTGCTGGACGTAGATTACCACTTTCGGTTATCAATATGCCTTTTTTGGATAATTTAATTTATGCTTTAGGTGCAGAAAATGAAATTGCAGTCAGAAATTTTTTAGAAAGTTTTCTCTTTACAAACCCAGAAAAACTTACTCAAGAAATAGTAGAAGGTTATTTAACTTCTGCACAACAACCAAATGCCAAATTTGCTGCTTTAGCATTTTTACGAGGCGATCTTTATTTTGATTTGAGTTTATATATTCAGCAACTCAAAATTCCTACTGTGATATTTTGGGGAGAAGATGCACAATTTACTAATATCACATTGGGACGACGTTTGGCAAGTTTAAATAAAGGCGCAATTAGAGATTTTCAAGCTATCGCTCACACAGGAATTTTACCACATCTGGAAACACCCGAAGTTGTAATTGGTCTATTACAAAAATATCTTTAAATATAGAGTTTCCTAATCACATCAATTGTTTGCTAGGGCGTATTGCAATACGCCCTTACAATACTGATCGTCTAGCACTCGTAAATCTTTTACCTATTTCATATTTATTATATTGACATAATTAGGCGTAATTGGAGCGTGTATTTTTCGGAAATAGCGCTGACGTAAATGTGAAATATATATTTCTAAATCTGGTAATTAAGTTTGCATGAATTGAGCATGATTCCAAAGGTTGGTTCTCGATATTCTATTAACAAGCGAGGGGTTGAGCAGCACGCAAAACTAAATCAACTCCAAGCGATAACTAAAAATCAAGGAGATCCTACCATGTCTAACTTACTTTTTACTGAAGTACCTGTTGCACAACAAGAAATCGTAGCTGGTGGTTTTGGTAAATATGCTTTTTCTAAAAATTATTTGGAAGATGTGACTCGTAATTTCAGCTATAACAAAGAGAGCTTAAATGGCAGTTTCAATACCAATATCGCTGGTCTTCAATTTGTTTATGTCGATGCATAATTGAAGATTAATTCTAGAGTTTCTCTTTTTCCGCATTAAAAGCGATAAGTTAGAGTTTTTCTCTAGAAAAATAGCTTGAATTTTGCTAATCACTCAAGTAAGTCAGCTATCAGCTAGAGATTGGATAGCAGAATAGGGACGATTAATAACAAATCTAATATCCTGCTACTGATTGCTGACTACTTTTAGTAACCCAACAATTGATATAACTCATATCTTGCACCATATTCAATCAACTATAAAAATGCATCTTCTTGAACCCAACCTTTAGAGTTTTGCACTCAGTCATTGTCAATAGATGCAGTTTTTATCTCAAGTGCAAGATGTGATTTAATGCTCATTACGTATGGTGATTATGGAATAAAGTATTTTTAGATATTATGGGTACAAATCTTGATTCTATAAGGAAAAAGTTATCAGTAAAGTTGATGATTTTTCCAATATCCTCTTAAATTGATACAAATAAATATTGCCTGACCACTACTTAATTTGGTATCAAAACAATAATCGCCGTTATGGCGATTTTTTTTATTTAATTTTCATATTGATTATATTGACATAATTAGCCGTAGTTCGAGTGTGTATTTTTCGGAAATAGTACTGACGTAAATCAGAAATAAATAGCTCTTAATTTGGTAATTAAGTTTGCAGTAAATGAGAATGAATTGACTAGTTATTTTCCGATATTCTATTAACAAGCGAGGGGTTGAGCAGCACGCAAAACTAAATCAACTCCAAAAAATAACTAACTCAAATCAAGGAGATTCTATCATGTCTAACTTACTTTTTACTGAAGTACCTGTTGCACAACAAGAAATCGTAGCTGGTGGTCGTTTTAGTTTTGGTGGTTTCGGTAAATCTGTTTTCTCTGGCAATTATTTGGAAGACGTGACTCGTAATTTCAGCTATAACAAAGAGAGCTTAAATGGCAGTTTCAATACCAATATCAATGGTATTCAATTCATTTATATCAATGCGTAGTTGAAGATGAATTGTAGAGTTTCTCTTTTTCCGCATTAAAAGTGATAACTTAGAGTTTTTCTCTAGAAAAATATCTTGAATTCTGCTAATCACTAAAGTAAGTCAGCTATCAGCTAGAGATTGGATAGTAGAATAAGGACGATTAATAACTAATCTAATATCCTGCTACTGATTACTGACTACTTTTAGTAAACTAACAATTGATATAACTCATATCTTGTACCTCACTCAATCGAGAACCGATATAAATACTGCTTGACCACTACCTAATTTGGCATCAAAACAATAATCGCTTTTATAGCGATTTTTTTAGTTAGTTTTTACATCTATATAAATTGACATAATTAGGCGTAGTTGAAGCGTGTATTTTTCGGAAATATCCCTGACGTAAATGTGAAATATATATTTCTAAATCTGGTAATTAAGTTTGCAGTAAATGAGAATGAATCGACTAGTTATTTCCCGATATTCTATTAACAAGCGAGGAGTTGAGCAGCACGCAAAACTAAATCAACTCCAAGCGATAACTAAAATCAAGGAGATTCTACCATGTCTAACTTACTTTTTACTGAAGTACCTGTTGCACAACAAGAAATCGTAGCTGGTGGTCGTTTTAGTTTCGGTGAATATGCTTTTTCCAAAAATTATTTGGAAGATGTGACTCGTAACTTCAGCTATAACAAAGAGAGCTTAAATGGCAGTTTCAATACCAATATTAATGGTACTCAATGGATTTATGTTGATGTGTAATTGAAGATTAATTCTAGAGTTTCTCTTTTTCCGCATTAAAAGCGATAAATTAAAGTTTTTCTCTAGAAAAATATCTTGAATTCTGCTAATCACTAAAGTAAGTCAGCTATCAGCTAGAGATTGGATAGTAGAATAAGGACGATTAATAACTAATCTAATATCCTACTACTGATTACTGACTACTTTTAGTAAAGTAACAATTGATATAAATCATATCTTTCACCATATTCAATCAAGTCGAAAAATGTATTTTCTTAAACCTAATTTTTTTAACTCTAAAAATAAGAGATTCTATTTCTAGAAACTGCCCAAAATATTTAAATCCTATTCCTATTCTATTTCTTATCTTCTAGGGTGATTTACTGATGAAATACCAGTTCGTTAAACAGCATAGTGAAGAGGACTGTGGTGCAGCTTGTATTGCTGCTATAGCCAAACATTATGGGCATACTTTTACTCTCAGCCACATTCGTGAAGCCGTAGGAACAGGACAATTTGGAACAACTTTATTGGGGTTAAAAAGGGGAGCAGAAACACTAGGTTTCAATGCTAAACCAGTAAAAACTTCACCAGAAATTATTGACCGAATTAATGAAGCACCTCTACCAGCAATTATTCATTGGAAGGGGAATCATTGGGTTGTTTTATATGGTAAGAAAGGCAAAAGTTTTCTAATTGCTGATCCTGCTATAGGTGTCCGTTATCTTTCTCAAAAAGATTTAGCAGAAGGTTGGACAGATTGGTTGTTACTGTTAATTGAACCAGATCCTACCCGATTTCTTGCCCAAAAAGATGATAAAGTTGGTGGCTTTTGGCGCTTCTTCAAACGCGTCTGGATTTATCGGAGCATTTTATTTCAAGCCTTACCCATCAATTTAATATTAGGTTTATTATCTTTAGCCTCCCCTTTCTTACTGCAAATTCTCACAGATGATGTGCTGATTCGAGGCGATACAAAATTACTCACTACCGTGGTAATTTCTGTAGTAGTGATGAATTTGATTTCTAGTAGCCTTGCATTTATCCAATCTAACTTAATTGCTCACTTTGCTCAACGGTTACAATTAGGGTTAGTTATGGAATTTGGGCGGCAAATTCTTCGCTTACCTCTAAGTTATTATGAAGCCCGACGTAGTGGCGAAATAGTTAGTCGTTTGCAAGATATAGATCAAGTTAATCAGTTGATTTCTCAACTAATTATCAATCTACCTAGTAAATTTTTTATTGCACTAATTTCTCTGTTATTCATGATTTTTTATAGCTGGAAACTTACAGCTTTGGCTTTATTTATAGCTATATTTATGACTATATCTACAGTCATATTCCAGCCGACTTTGCGACAAAAAACTAGAGAAGTACTAGTCACGGAGGCAGAAACACAAGGTGTTTTAGTAGAAACCTTTAAAGGCGCACTTACTCTCAAAACAACTACATCTGCACCCCAATTTTGGGATGAATTAGAAAGCAGATTTGGTCGTCTTGCGAACCTCACGTTGCGAACCATTCAGATTGGAATTATTAATAATACTTTTTCTAGTTTTGTCTCGGCTATTGGGAGTATTATTTTGCTTTGGTTCGGTGGCAATTTAGTAATTAACCCATCTGAATATTTAAGCGTCGGGCAGCTTCTCGCATTTAACTCGATGAATAGTAACTTCTTAGCATTAATTAGTACTGTTATCAGTTTTGTTGAAGAATTTACTCGTGCGAAAACTGCCATACAACGACTTACAGAAGTGATAGATGCCACTCCAGAAAATGAAGGTGATGGAAAAAAACCTTTTGCTCACATTCCCGAAGCTGCTGACATAATTTGTACAAATATAAACTTTCACTATGCTGGTAGGATTGACTTATTAGAAGATTTTTCTTTAACAATTCCTGGAGGTAAAGTTGTTGCAATTATTGGTAAATCTGGATGTGGTAAAAGTACTTTAGCAAAATTGATTTCTGGATTATATAAACTCCAATCTGGCAATATCCGCATTGGACTTTATAACCTCCAAGACCTATCTTTAGAATGTCTGCGTCAACAGGTGGTACTTGTTCCCCAAGATGCTCATTTTTGGAGTCGTTCTATTGTCGAAAATTTCCGGTTAGGAGCGCCATACGTTACATTTGAACAAATTGTAAAAGCTTGTCAAATTTCTGGTGCTGATGAATTTATCAGTAAACTTCCAGAAACATATCAAACTATTTTAGGTGAATTTGGTGCTAATATTTCTGGTGGACAAAGACAAAGATTAGCAATAGCTCGTGCTATTGTTACAGACCCACCAATTTTGATTTTAGATGAATCTACAGGTGGACTTGATCCTGTAAGCGAGACACAAGTTTTAGATCAATTATTTAAGCATCGCCAAGGGAAAACAACTATTTTAATTACTCACCGTCCTAAGGTAATTAATCGTGCCGATTGGATAGTTTTGCTAGATCAGGGCAAACTAAAACTACAAGGTTCTTTGGAGGAATTAAAAACAAAAACTGGAGATCATTTAGATTTTTTAATTCCCTAATTATTAATAATCATCAGCTAATTATGATTTATACTCCCAATGAAAAAGTTATCTCTTCATCGGAAAATAATGACTTTCTTCCTCCTATTAGTTTTTGGACTTCTTTGGCGGGAATTTTCCTCCTTAGCACGGTTGCTACTGGGATTACCCTCTCTTCATGGGTCAAATATAATGTGACAGTTAAAGCTACTGCAACTGTCCGTCCTACAGGCGAAGTTCGTATAGTACAACCAGAAATAGAAGGTACAATCAAAAGTATTTTAGCTAAAGAAAATCAGGTAGTTAAAATAGGTGATGTTATTGCCAAGCTTGATACGAGCGAATTGCTAATTAAAAAAAGCCAATTACAAGTTGAACTGCAACAACGTAAATTACAACTCATCCAAATTGATAGTCAAGTTAGGATTTTGGATAGTCAAATTTTAGCCGAAAAAACAGTTATAGAAAAGACTATTGCTTCTGCAAAAGTTGATTTGGTACGGAATGAAAGAGAATATCAAGAAAAGCAAACTAATACTCAAAATGAATTCCTTTCAGCTAAGGAAAGTTTGCAAAAAGCTCAGACAGATTTAGACAAGGCTGAAGCTGATTTAGTATTTGCCCAGATAGATAGTGATCGCTATAAGCAATTGTCAGAAATTGGAGCTATTGGGCGACGAGAATATGAGCAGAAACTACTAGTTGTTAAGCAATCAGAACTAACGCTGCAAGCAGTAAAAAGGTCTTTTGAAATAGCTAAAATCCAAGTTGAATCAGCTAAAGTTGCAGTTAATCCAACTACAGCAATGGTGATGATAGCAGAAGAACGTATTGCCCAAGAAACTGCCAAAGGTCAAGCCAATATTGCTAGTTTAAACAAAGAAAAACAAGCCTTAATTGAAAGACGTGTTGAATTGCTAACCCAACTCAATCAATCTCAAAAGGAACTTCAACAACTAGAAAACCAACTTAAAAAAAGTATCATTATTGCCACTAGTAACGGTATTATTCTTAAACTAAATTTGCGAAACTCTGGTCAAGTTGTGCGTACTAGTGAATCTATTGCTGAAATTGTTCCTAATAATGCTTCTTTAGTGATTAAAGCTATGATCTCTACAGCTGACATTAAAAAAGTTGCTGTAGATCAAAAAGTACAAATGCGTCTTGATGCCTGTCCCTATCCAGATTATGGAACTCTTAAGGGTGTTGTCAAAACTATTTCTCCAGACGTAATCACAACCCAGACGAATAATGGTACCCAAACAAATCCTAGTAGCTACTTTGAAGCAACTATTCAACCGGAAAGACTTGAATTTGGTACTACAAATCACCAGTGTTATGTTCAATCAGGAATGGAAGTAAAAGCTGACATTATTTCCAGAGAAGATACTGCATTGAAATTTATCCTCAGAAAAGCCAGGTTAATTACTGATTTATGAGTACTTATCAGTATTATGTATCGTCAAATTAGTTGAATTATTCAAGTCATAACCATTGTAAAGTTTATGACATCTGAAAAAATGATTCAAAAAGCATTACAGTGGTGGTCTTATAGACAAGCTATAAAACTATTTTTGGAAGCTGAAAAAATCCGAGATGGCTTATTACAAGAATCATTCACCATACGTCGCAGTTTAGATGTATTGGCGATAGATAATTTAAGTTTGTCAATTGATGAAATTCAAGAATGTAGCAAAAAAATTGAAAATTTTCATCACTCTTTAGTACAATTGAGTGATCGCTTATGCCCAACATTTATTCAAGATAGCTTACCTTTATCAATTGAGTATTTATTAGAACCTTGGCTATCCTTCTATCCCCATTCATATTTTCATATTGATATGCCAGATTACTGGCGATATGAACCGATTGAATGCAGTTTAATAATTTTAAGAGCTTTAGAAGAATTACTGATCATAACTTTACCAAAATCTGAAAGTTTAATAGCTTTTTCTATGTATATTAGATTAAAAAAAATACGGAATATGGGGCAATTAGTTGTCAAAATTTCCTATCCTGATATATCTACTCTAATTCTTCACTCCCAGTTACCTGAGCTAGAATATCTTTACCATAGCTTTAATTTTTTAATATCAGGTAAATGCTTGCACTACAACAATAATCTTAGGTCATTTTGGCATTTTTATTGGTAGGTATTTTACATGACTAATTAACTAACGGTATACCAAATGTTATATCATTGAAACATCTGATAGCTACTGAATTTTCCCTAATTCAAGCTAGTTTAAATTTGAGATAATTAATGTATTAATTAGAACTGTTTGTCAGCACAAATTCATATTTTAAGGGTTACACACCTTATATTCCATAAACTATAAATAATAAAATCTATTAGAATTTAACTAAATTAAATTCATACTAATCGATTAAAATAACAATTACTTAGTGTTTCTCTTTCAGAGTACTTATTAAATATGGAACAACTTTTATCAGCAAAAGAATTGCTGAAAATCATGGTGATTGATGACCATGAAGCAGTTCTAAGTGGCACAGTTGATATTCTCCGAAAAAACTATCCTAGGGCTGAGTTTATAACTGCTATAAATGCTAATAATACTCTTGAGCAAGTTACTAGCTTACAACCTGATCTCATCGTTATGGATCTTTCTATTCCAGAACAAATGGGATTGAATGCTAGACCTGATAATGGAATTAAACTTCTGAAAATTTTGATGAAACAATATCCACATTTGAATATTGTTGTCCAAAGCGCCCACGTCAGAACATTAATACGTATTCGATTAGATATTGATAGTCATAAAGGAGGATTTACCATCGCGGATAAAAGTCTTTCTACCCAGGAAATGTTAACAAGAGTTGATTGGGCATTACAGGGATTAACTCATACAAAAGATATTAGTAGAATTCACTCAGGATTAGAAGTTAAACCAGAGTGGCTGAAGGTATTAACCCTAGCATTTGAGGAAGGATTACAAGATAAATCAATAGCGGAAAAAATGTGTATATCTGAACGCATGGTACGTCATTATTGGAGTAAGCTACAAGATGCATTAAATATTTACCCTGAAGATGGCAAGAACATCCGTATCCAAACTGAAATGCAAGCAAGAGAACAAGGCTTAATTGATTAATTATAAATATAAAATAATTAAATTTTAAGACTAAACATCAAGCTTATGCAGTTAAAAACATTTAAGACAATCAAAGAGCGATGGGAAGATATTTGGATTTTTGGCTTGGATATTTCCAACACTGCTATTGTTGGTATGATGAAACTTCAACTAGAAAATATTGTAGTTATTGGTATCGCCACTTCTGGTTTAGTTAGTATTGGGTATTTGCTGTTAATTGATAGTCTTTGGATTTCAATATTTCCAGCAATTATAATTTTTCTTATCAATGCCATAGCAATTACAGCTTTCTATCAATATGACCAAACTGCTAGGTCACGAATTAAAGCTAGGCAAGCTATCATTGAAATTACATTTGAAACAATTCACAACGGACCACTCCAAAACCTGGATAGGGTTTTAAGACTGCTGAAAGGAGAAGATTTACCAATTCACAAATTGCTTCCTGAATTAGAAAAAGAACTACAGCATTTAAACCAAGAGCTACGAGGAATTTATGAATTTTGGCAACAAGAAACCTTTACGCAAGAACCTAGCCTTTATTTAGGAAATCGTACAGTCATAAATTTACAAGATCCTCTACATGAAATTCTCTATCAAGTTTATAGTCATACGTTGGAGCGAGATTTTCCCTGCTTTAGAACCCTCAAGCTAAAAATCCGCACATTTGAGCCTATAGATGAAAGCAATTTGACCCTTGAAAACAAGCGAGGACTCTGCCGATTTCTGGAAGAAGCTTTGTGTAATGTGGGCAAACACGCTACAGGAGTCACCTGTCTCCAAGTCACTTTATCTCTATCTGGGGGCTGCTACACACTCAGCATTGTAGATGATGGTTTGGGGGTTAAATCCTCAAGAGAAAGCCGGGGAACACAACAGTTCAAAAATTTAGCACGACAAATTAAAGGTAAATTTCGACGGGTTCCCCTTTCTCCTCAAGGAACTATTTGTGAACTATCTTGGCATTAGACAAATTTTTTCAAAAGTTTAGATTCCTGAAGGCAGAGTGGATAGCTGCTGATATACTGTGAATTATCACAATACCTTCATCAAAAAACTAGATTAACTTTACCAATCAATTTTATAAAGTTAATTTTATAAATTTTGCCCTTGTCAATTGTAGTTAGTTTTTGATTAATTTTTAACTGCTCAAATTAGCAGCACCAAAAGTAGCATTAAACTTGCGACACCAGATAGCGGCAGATTTGTAGTTTAATAAATTGATGTTTTCAGGAATAGAATATGTTTGAGCGCCACTATATTTTTGTAAAGGAGCAAGAACAATATAGTCTCCTTTTTTTAAGGAATAAGATGGTGGCTTAGTTGAATTAATTACGTTATTTGAACGATGTAAAATTACTACCAAGTCTGGACCAGATTCAGAGGTCTTAAATGAATTCTCAAGCTCTAAAAATGATTTACCGTTTTTAGTAGTAATACGAACTTTTCCTTGAGTTGTATGTTCTCCAGAAACAAATGTGCCTGATTTAATAACTGTTGAATCTGGAGATTTTGCTGAGGAAGCTAAAGGTTTAGCCTGAGTTGAAGACACAGGAACAGATGCATTCACAGCTATAGGACTTTGATTAGCCTGGTTATTTGATACTTCACGGACGCAGCCAACCATGACAAGAGAAGACAAACCCAGTATGAATAAATTTCTTAAGTTCATAATTTCCATTCCTCAATGCATTAATCACCAATATAGTTCTTTGCTTGAACTTGAAAATAATTATTGCTTAAATAATTCATCTCAAGATTATGGATACATAAGGATTGATATCTAAAAAACTGATATTTTCCTGAGCAAGTTCTTACAGATTTCTCAGCAAAATTTAAATTTTTAGATTATGAGTGATTAAATATAAGAAAATTTGTTGCAATAAATCAATGCTTTGTTGCAATTTGTCAGTACTGATAACAACCTGCAATTGTCAATGCCAAAATCTCTAATTATGCTTCTTATGTTTCAACCTTAATCTTGGTTCCAAATAAATTGGGGTAAATGAGACTGAAATTATGACGCTATAAACATTTTAGCCTTGATGATGATTGGTAAGAGCGATCGCCTAGGAGGGGCAGTTATGCGATCGCCATTTATCCTCTCTTTTTTTGGCGAAGGTATTGTTATCATGGATAAATTATTATCTTTTGGCATTTTGCCCCTTCTCAGGTGGCTTATTGGTGAACGTCTATTTACTCAACAACCATGTCACTATAGGTAGGGAATAAATCCTCATATTGAGCAAGAGAAAGGCTAAAAAACACTGTGCAGATAACATTTTTAGGGACGAGTTCCGGAGTACCTACAAGATCACGTAATGTTTCCAGTGTCGCACTGAGATTACCTCAACGGGCAGAACTGTGGTTATTTGACTGTGGTGAAGGTACTCAGCATCAAATTTTACGAAGTGATCTAAAAATTAGCCAACTCTCCCGAATTTTTATCACCCATATGCACGGTGATCACATCTTTGGCTTGATGGGACTGCTTGCCAGTTGCGGTTTAGCTGGTAATGTCGAAAGGGTTGATATTTATGGACCTGCTGGGTTAAATGAATACCTGCAAGCTGCTTTACGTTATTCCCACACTCATTTTTCCTACCCAGTCAAGGTACATACAGTTCATCCCGGAGTAATTTATGAAGACAATGATTTTATCGTTAGCTGTGGTCTTTTACATCACCGCATTCCAGCTTTTGGTTATCGCATAGCTGAAAAAGATCGACCAGGACGTTTTGATGTGGAAAAAGCTAAAGAATTGCAAATACCTTCAGGTCCCATGTACGGGAAACTCAAGCGCGGTGAAACTGTTACCCTTGCAGATGGGCGAGTAATTCATGGCGACGAATTGTGTGGAGATACGGAAATTGGCCGGAAGATGGCCTATTGTACAGATACCATTTATTGTGACGGCGCTGTGCAGTTAGCACAAGATGTAGATTTGTTAATTCATGAAGCCACCTTTGCTCATCAAGATGCAGATATGGCTTTTCAAAGATTGCATTCTACAAGCACAATGGCAGCACAAACAGCTTACGCGGCTGGAGTAAATAGATTACTCATGACTCATTTTAGTCCCCGCTATGCTCCAGGAAATGCTATTGAGTTCAAAGATTTACTTCGGGAAGCCCGTGCTATTTTCCCAAAAACGGAAATGGCTCATGATTTTATGATCTATGACATACCTAGAAGGCGAGAAGTTGTCATCACTAATAAACATTCAAAATAGTAAATTGACCCATACTTAGTACTGCTTCGCTAACATCATAGAATTCTGGGGCTAAACAAACCAAGACCGCACAAGCGAAGTTATAGCCACCATTGATAATTGCTGGTATTTTTTGGCAAAATTGGGATCATCCCTAAATGCAGCGGTCTTATAGCCTTTAATTTCAGTGAATGTCCTAACCATCTTGGCGGTTGCCATACCATTGTACCGGAGGGAACAGGTTTTAAAGTCTCTTAGCATCAGGCTTTATCCTTAAATTTTGTACCTCCTGGAACCTGAAATATGCTGTAGATGGGAAAAGACTTACTACAAAACAGATGTATTTTTTCAAATACAAATTTTTTCACAGTAACTGAAAAATAACCTCAAAAATAACCTGAGTAGTTTTACGAGTTATGGAAAATATAATATCAACCTTAATATATCTCATGTCCAGGCTTCATTAAAGATTTAAAAATCTAATGAATAATTTTATTATCATAGTGCTGACTGGGCATATATCTGAATGAATAGATTATGTAAGAGCTACTTAAGAGAATTTTCTATGAAGTAGGCCTATCATCATGGAAAGAATAAATATTAGCTATTTCTGAGACAATTTTGAGTATAAATTCTCTCAAATTCTTTTCTCATAATCATCTTCCAGATAGATATATTGTTTAAATAATAGAGGGCTTTTATAGTGGCTACAACTGGTCTAAATCATCAACAACTGGTTACTACCTCTAAGCCAAGAGCGGTTAACATTAGAAAAATATCTACAATTCTGTTTTACCGACGCTTTTTAATTTTAGGGGTTTCCTGTTCAGTTATATCAGTTACAAGTCTGCTCGCTGTCATCACTAAACCGATGTACCAGAGTTCTATGCAGATCATGGTAAGTTCTGATTTAGATGAAGAAGAATCACAATCAATTCAAAGGCAGGAAAATACAAATCCTGAGTTAATTAAACCTACCTTTTCATCTGTAGAATATGCTCATCAGATGAAAATAATGCTGAGTTCCCATTTGGTACAAAAAGCTGTACATTTACTACGCTCTCATTATCCCAATATTACCATAGAAAATCTTAAGGGTAAAAATGAGCCAGGTAATCAAGGAGCTTTGCAAGTAACTTCTGTAGATGATTTATCAAAATTTAATCGGGTTGTAAATCAAGTATTTATTGTTTCTTTCAAAGATCGAGATCCAGTTAAGACAAAAAGGGTTTTACAAGCTCTACAGAAAGTTTATCAAGACTACAATAGGGAACAAAAAAAACAACGTGTAAATCAAGCTTTGTCTTTCGTTAGCAATCGATTACCAAAATTACAAAAAGATGTAATAGTTTCCGAGAAGAAATTAGAATTCTTCCGCAAAAAACATAATTTAATTGACCCGTTAGTACAAAGTAAAATCCTGCTAGAATCTCTAGCTGATATTCAAAAAGAACGACAAACCACGCGCTCCCAATTTCAATCTGTACAAGCTCAGTACAATAGCCTAGATCAAAAAATAGCATCTTCCAGCCAAAATGCACAATTTGCAGCTAGTTTGAATCGTTCTAGCCGCTATCAAGCCTTATTAGATGAGGTGAAAAAGACAGAATTTAGTTTAGCTCAGGAGGGTCTGCGCTACACTGATAATTCACCAATGGTCATAAAACTGAAGCAAAAACGCCAAATTCAACTGGCCTTATTACAGGAAGAATTACAAAATCAAGCCGTCAAGACTAGCACCACAACACCAAAGTTATTAGGAATTGATCCCAAGTTAGTTAATGAGTTGCAGCAGTTACAAAAAACAGCCCTTGAACTAATTAGTAATGAAAATACTTTAGCTAACTCTGAACAACAAATTCGCTTGCAGCTAAGTACCTACCCAAACATAATATCAGAGTACAATCGATTGCTTTCAGATGTAACAGTCCAACGCCGAACACTTGAGCAATTACTTCAGTTACAACAGTCATTGGGAATGAAAATTGCTCAAGGGGGATTTGATTGGCAAGTATTGGAAGAACCAGACTTGGGAATTTATATCGGTAATCGTAAATGGTTATTGATAATTGTCGGCGTGTTAATTGGTCCAGTTTTAGGTGCGGTAGTAGCCTTGATTTGGGAATTTTTTAATAAAGCCATTTTTTCGGCACAAGATTTACAAAAACTCACAAATATCCGATTACTGGGTTCTGTTTCCAAATTGGGAAAACCTAGTTTAAAAAATAGACTTCAGCAGATTTTAAGACGTAGACAGCCAAATTTATCATCCCCAACTATAGAAACAGACGATAAATTATCCAGCCATGAAACCCTGGATATGATTTATCAAAATATTCAAATATTCAAGAGTCCCTTACCTTTCAAGTCCTTGATGTTGACTTCAGCCGTATCGGGAGAGGGAAAAACAACTTTAGCTTTGGGACTTGGGGCTAGTGCTGCACATATGCATCAACGAGTTCTCGTGATAGATGCTAATTTGCGATCGCCAAGTTTACACAAAATCCTCAAAATATCCAATGATTGGGGGCTATCTCTGTTATTGGTGGATGATATCAAAAACCAAGTTAATAATTACGTCCAGCCTATTCACCCCTCAATTGATATTTTAACTGCTGGTCCGACACCAGACGATGTGGTAAATCTGCTTAGTTCTGCGCGGATGAAAGAATTGATTCAGTCTTTTGAGCAAATTTATGACTTGGTGTTGATAGATGCTCCTTCTGTTTTAGATAGCATTGATGCTAGAATTATTGCCTCTGTTTGTAATGGAATTGTCATAGTTGGGCGCATTGGTCAGTTAACCCCACAGGAACTAATGCAAGCAACCGAAATTTTGAGCCAGTTGAATTTAATCGGTATTGTGGCAAATGAGGTGAATAATTCGCCAAAAGTCAGGAAATCTCCAAAACGTTCTGACACGATTCAATCTGCTGATTAAAACCCCACAAGTCTAATCAAAATGCATAATAAGTAGAGGTGGCAAGCTCCTATCTGGGAGAACTGTCTTATTTAACTTGTAGAGGCTTGTGATTAGACAATCAGCATGAAAATCCAACTTTATTTAGGTACTTTATTTTCCCGGATTCAAGGACAACATTGGTGGATAGGTATCCTCTTGTGGTTTGTTTTGGTTGCTCCTGCTCAAGCATCTGTCATCCTGCGCGTAGCAATTGAGAGGGGAGTAAATCAAGTCAAAGTTGGTGCTTCCACAACTGCAATAGTTAAAGATAGTGCAGGACGTACTCTTGGACAGTTGCCAGGAATGAGCGCTTATGCTGCTCAAGCAGTCCCTGGGGGAGTGGCTTTGGATAAATGGCAATCTGGGTTATTTTGGATTGAGCCAACTGCTAAGGGATTTGTTTATATTGGCGATCGCTGGTTTCGAGGCAGAACTCTTGTCATTCCTACCGAAAAAGGCTTAACCGCAGTTAATTGGGTCGATTTAGAAGAATATCTCTACAGCGTCATCGGTGGAGAAATGAATTCTAGTTGGCCTCCCGAAGCCCTCAAAGCCCAAGCGATCGCAGCCCGTACCTATGCCCTCTATGAACGAGAAAAACAGCGCAACAATCCTGTTTATGATTTAGGAGATAGTCCCGACCGCTGGCAAATTTACAAAGGTGTCAGCAGCGAATCCCGTAATACTTATGGTGCTGTAGATGGTACAGCCGGAAAAGTCCTCACCTATAACAACCGAATTATTCTCTCAGTCTTCCATGCTTGTTCTGGTGGACACACCGAAAATGTAGAAGATGTTTGGGGAAATACTCTCCCTTACCTCCGTGCAGTACAAGACTTTGATCAAGGTGTCAAAGAGTGCAATTGGGTAAAAACCTTCTCACCTGGGGAAATTAGCTCCATAATTTCTGGTGTCGGTAATGTCAAAGATATGATTGCTGAATCTTTCTCACCTTTCCGCAGCGTGAAAACCCTGAAAATAATCGGTGATCAAGGTACTAAAGTCCTCCAAGGAGAGGAAGTCCGTACCGCACTCAAGCTAAAAAGTACCCGTTTTACCGTTAGCAAAGGCGCAAATGGCAGTTTTGTCCTCCAAGGGCTAGGCTACGGACATGGTTTAGGTATGAGTCAGTGGGGCGCGTATAGTTTAGCCCAACGCGGAGCCAGCTATTTACAAATTTTGGGACATTATTACCAAGGTGTAGCTCTAACCCCGATTCAGGCTAAATAGGCAGGGAGAAGGAGGCAGGGTGCAGGGGGCAGGGGGCAGCGTGCAGGGAATAGCTTAATTCTCCGCGTCACCCCATCTCCGCGTCACCCCATCCCCACGTCTCCGCTTCCCCCTATCTCCCCATATCCCAACCTTAATCCTTTGATTCATCTAATCGGTTCTGTTTTTTAACTTGCTCAAATTCTTGTTCTAGCAAGTCTGTCTCACTGGAATAAACAGAATCTTCTTTACCAATGATTTTTTCTTTAGCAAATTCACTAGCAAAAGCAATTTTTTTCTGTAAAGCCGAATCAGCATTTGCTAACAATCTTGCTCTTTCTATCCTTTGATTATTTCCAGCAGCAATTTTACCATTGCGCCATTGAATCCAAAAATAACGCAATAAGGGTATACCTAAAAAACCTGCTCCATAAGCCAACAACAACCAATAAATTCCTTGTACAAAGCCTACCAATCCACCTATTTGCGCTGCGGCTGTACCATCCCTCAATAAACTTCCCAGTATTAAAGCAGCCACAAAGTTGAGTACACCTAAACCAGCACTCAACATAATTTTTCCTGAACTCGCCGTACTAAACCGCCAAGGAAATTCCTCTAAATAAGGAGCTATTGACTGCCGCTTTTTTTTGCTGGCTCTTACTTGTAACTCTGGGAAATAATAGACAATTTGCCCATCAGCACTTACCTGGGGTTGCCCATTAAATCTTACCAGTACAGGCAACATATAATCTTCGTATTCTTGCTGATATTTTTCACCCAAATTATCCAAATATGGCGCAATTTGTTCGGCTACTATTGCTCCTTTGTGATTACCAATCACTGTCGCAATTTCTTGCCAACGGCGTTCTTCTAAGTTGGCGTTAGGATTACCATCACCAAACAAAAACGAAAACACAGCTTCAAAGAAATTGAGATCGCTCTCTTCCCCTCTTTGTTGTCGTCTTTCTTGCGATTGTTGTCTATAATCGGGACTAAAATACCAGAATAAATCTGGGAAAAAGAAGAAATTGAATCCGCGAGAACCACTGCTTCTATTGTCTCCATCTCGGTCTGAATTGGCAGCAGTAATGATAATGATGATGGTGACAGTAATCAGCGCGATAGAAGCAATTAAGAAAATTCCAAAGGAAATGCGAATTAAGTAAAACAGCACTCCCCAAACTTTTTTCCACCATTCCTGCAACCGTAATTGCAAGTATTTATTACGTAAAATTGTTCTAAAATTTTGGGGAAATTTATAAACAATATCACCGGATTCTGCTACCTGTAAATGTCCCCCAGCATCTGATGCTAAGGTTAATAATCCTTGATTGGCTTCAGCTAAATTTAAACCAGCTTGGGTTGCTACGTCACCAACGGTAACGCGGTAGCCCAATTGTTCTACAGATCGCATAATGGCGGGATTGGGAGTCATTGCTCTCCTCTCCTCTTGTATTTGAGTTTCTCTTTATCTAGTATAAAGTTTGATTTTAGTTTAAACCCATAGCATAAACTCATCACCAAATGATATGGTCATTATGGCGCTGGACAATTCTTGTGTCTAGTTTCTCCCTAGCTTGGTAAACCAGCACATTTTCCCTAATATGGTTCAGTATACTCTCGCTCAAAGCCCAGAAATTATTCTTTCTGTTCCTGGCAAAGATTCGGCTAAAGCCCGCGATAAAGCAATGGATCAGTTGATGGAACTGATGGATACTGATCAGCTATCCACACAACTAGAAGAAGGATTTGGACCTCAACAGTTAATTGAAGTTAAGGAACCAACTATTGATAATACTAGCGGTGAGGATGCCATTACCCAAGCCGTCCAGATTCTCAACAATTTGGCTACACTGAAGTTGAAGGTGCAAGAATCACGGTCTGAAGCTTTGGAAATTCGTAAAGCGGTTGATGTTCTATTCTCAGATAATGTGGTGACTGAGGAGGAAATCACCCGTCTCAAGGAAGGTTTTAAGGTTCTCAAAAATTTCGCCCAAGCTAATATCCGTTATCAAGAAGCACGAACTAAAGCAGAACAGGCTAGACAAGTTTTGGATCAAGCTCTCAAATCACCTGAAAAGTGACTCTCCACCAAACCCAGTTGTTAATTTTGATAATTGAAAAAAAAGGACAGGCTTTAAAACCTGCCCTTCTTAATACTGGGGCGCTAGGATTCGAACCTAGGGATGGCGGGACCAAAACCCACTGCCTTACCACTTGGCTACGCCCCAACGAAGTAAGTCAACTTCAAATAATATAGCAGTTACCCTGGGGGTTTTGTCAAGTACTTTTTAGAAAATATTTTTATTCTTATTTATTGTCGAAGAAAGGCATAAAAAAAGAGGGAAGGTTAAAATACCTTCCCCCTGCTTGTTGTTTTGATTGTTGTTGTTGTTTTCTGGCTTTTGCGCTTCTTTGAGTTTGTTTCTCAGCATCTGTCTTTGTTTCTTCAGTTGTCTCTTTCTGGCAGAACCGCCTCGCCCTTTATCGTTTCTCCCTTCTTTTCGGGGGGATTCCCATCTTTTTAAGCGCATAGTGTTTTTGACGGTGAGTAATGACTATGAAATGCTATAAACAACACTTGTCTTATTATACTACAATAATTTCACTTTTTACAGGAAGTTGGAACGATAATGGCGATCGCTTTTTTGATCTGGGTTTTATGCACAAGTTATGGAATAACGAACCACAGAGACGCAGAGGACGCAGAGAGAAATATCTGTTATTTTTTAGTAAGTTAACAGTAACATCCTGTACATCCTTTAATCCTGGACATCCTGATTCTGACTTAATAATTTTCTGTCATCTTTAGATTTTACAGTCCACAAGTCTCGACACGAGAGAAGAGATGCGCCACCTATCCACCACCCACATTCCCAATACTCCATTCCCCTACAACAACCAAAGGGAGGTGGGCTTCTGGTGGTTTATAGTTATTGATTTCTAGCAACTGAACCTTGAAAACATTATTCTGTAAGCAATGGGCAGGAGGAGAATCGAACTCCTATACCTTTCGGTGCCGCATTTTGAGTGCGGTGCGTCTACCAATTCCGCCACCCGCCCTTGGGTGTAACTTCCCTATTATAGCCTATTTTTTGATTTTGGCAACAGGTATTTTTGAGAATTGGGAATAATCAAAAATTACCAATTACGGATTACTAAAGTTGAATCAATATCTTGTAGACTAGCACAGCCGCTGAGTGCCATTGCGCTAGTTAATTCATCTTTGAGAAGCGAGATCATATCAGACACCCCCTCTTGTCCAGATACCGCTAAACCCCACAATACAGGACGACCGATGAGGATGGCTTTTGCGCCTAGGGCTAAGGCTTTGAGGATGTCTGTACCGCGACGGATACCGCCATCTAACAGGACTTCTGCTTTACCGTCTACTGCGGCTATGATTTCGGGTAGAGCATCTAAGGAAGCGATCGCACCATCTAATTGTCTGCCACCATGATTAGAAACCACAATTGCCTGAGCGCCATATTCTACCGCACGCACAGCATCATCACCCCGTAAAATCCCTTTCAATACTAAAGGTAAGGGACTAAGAGATTGCAGCCATTCTAAATCTTTCCAAGTGAGTGCAGGGTTAATCTGTTCAGCAAAATAGGTCAATAAACCAGATTCCCCTTGTTCATGGGGAATATCTAACCCTGATATTTTGGTTAAATTAGCGGGATGTAAACCTGGAGGTAAGGTGAATTCATTGCGTTGATCTCGTTCTCTCTTTCCCAACACAGGAGCATCAACAGTTAGACACAGTGCTTTGTAACCTGCTGTATATGCTCTTTCTACCAAAGCACGAGTTAAACCCCGATCTTTGTGGATATAAAGCTGGAACCATTTCAGGGTGTTGGCAACTTTTGCCACTTCTTCCAAACTCTTAGTAGACAATGTACTCAATACCATACCTACACCTGCTGAAGCCGCAGCTGAGGCTGTCGCAATTTCCCCATCTGGATGCGCGAGACATTGAAAAGCCATTGGTGCAATGAACAGAGGTAGCTGCAAAGGTTCATCTAAAACTTTAGTTGTGAGATTGATTTTACTAACATCAACTAACATTTTAGGACGGAGTTTGATTCGTGTAAAAGCAGTGCGATTATCTTTTAAAGTAATTTCATCCCACGCACCACTGCTGTAATAATCAAACGTCATCTGGGAAAGATGTGATTTTGCTAATTGTTCATATTCAAATAAGTTAATCGGTGAGTTCATTAATTAGAGGATGTTTTTATTGAAGGCAGGAGATAGGAGGGAAACTGACCGCTAACCTAAGCTGCGACCACAGGGAGCAAGGGTTTAAGTCATCCACTTCTAAAAGCGGCAAAGTTTTGTGGCTAAACCCAAATCCCAGTTAAGTAGGTGGGCGTTAAAAATTGTCGTTGGGGTAAGGCAGGGAGCAGGGGGCTTTCTAGCAGGGGGAAAGAGGGTTTCACCCCTATTTACTTTTCTTCACATACCTTTAAATTTTTCTGTTTACCTACTTACAACAATTAATTCTAATTCCGTATCCTTTACGAATTACGAATTATTGCGCTGTAAATCCACCATCCATAGTAATAGATTGCCCCGTAATGAATGATGCACCTGGGGAGCAAAGATAAATGACTGCACTTGCCACTTCTTCATCAGTACCCAAGCGACCAACAGGATGGGCGGCTTTTAACTGTTGACGAAATTCTGTTTCTGATTCAGGAGTACCAACGAAACGATCCATCATTTCCGTTTGAATAGCACCAGGGTTAACAGCGTTGACCCGAATTCCAGATTTGGCATACTCTAAAGCTACAGCACGAGTTAAACCAAGTACAGCGTGTTTACTGGCAACATAGATTGGTACTCTTGCCATTCCAATTAATCCGGCAATTGAGGAAGTATTGACAATTACGCCGCTACCTTGTTTAAGCATTTCAGCTATTTCGTATTGCATGGATAGCCACACACCTTTGACGTTGACATCCATGATGCGATCATATTCTTCTTCAGTACCTTCAAGGAAAGCTCCAGGAGGTTCTTCGATGCCAGCATTGTTGAAGGCAAAATCTAAACGACCATAGGTTGATATAGTCTGTTCTATCAAGTTTTTGATGTCTGCTGCTACTAAGATATCGGTTTTGATAAAGATGCCTTCTCCTTGGACTTTTTGAATTAAGGCAACTGTTTCTTCCCCTTCTTTTTCCCGTCTACCGGCAACGACTACTTTTGCTCCTTCTTTGGCAAATGCGATCGCTGTAGCTCTGCCAATTCCAGATGTACCACCAGTTATTAGTGCAACCTTCTCAGAAAATAAAGCCATACTTTTAAAATTTGAGCTTTCTAGGACTTACACATTGATAGAAGCATTAAGGTTTGTAGTCTAAACTTTCTGACATTTCAGACATACTAGGGTTGATATTTCCACTATTAGTAAGTGATAGCAATCTATCTAAGGGTAGATGACCACATAATGGTCTATTTGTACAGTTTTAAGTTTTAATTTTACCAATTACGCCATCCGCCCTTTGGTGCAGTTTCAACCTTGTCCTTAAAACCGTGATTTTGCAGTAACTTCTGGTACTCTAAAGTACTACTCCAACGGTCAATTTCCCTAGCTCTCAATACTGGTACAGGGTGGCTTAATTGGGCGGTGCGGGCTTCTTTGACCATTTCACCAAGTTCGGTTTTACTAATGTCATCATAAGCACGAGCTTGGGCAACAAAGGCATCAAGATTTAGCTTCGGTGCTAAGGTGGGAGAACCGCCAGCAAGCTTCATTAACACTGACATGACAACTTTGGGGTCTTGGGTAGCTAACAAAGCGGCGCGATCGCAGGTAAACTCAGCACAACGTACCCATTCTAATAATTGTGACTGTATCGCTTGAGCCAAAACAGCACCAACATTAGGCACAATAGCTGCGGCTAATATTAATAAATTCACAGGTGTTAAATAAACGCTGTGATCACATTTGAGATGTCCCAACTCATGGGCAATTACAGCTTGTATTTCCTCTGGTGTGAGAATATCAATTAAGGAAGTATGCAGCACCACAAAAGGCTGCTTACCCCGCATAGCAAATGTGTAAGCATTGGGAGCCGGATGTTGACGGACATACAACTGGGGCGGTTCGATATCTAAGATATTACAAGCATCTAATAATAATTTGTGTAAATCGGGCAGTTGTTGTTTACCCACCAAAATACTCGAAGCAATATTTTCTACATAAAAAACCTGTTCAGCCATTGGTCCCAACAAATTCCGCACCATCATATCTAAGCCAGGAATTTGCTTAAGAGTGTTGGTAGCTTCCAAGTCTAGAGGATGACGGAATGAGTCAGCTTTTAAACCAATTAGTGGGGTTTGAAGTAAAGACATAATTATGGTCATCAATAAAAAATATATTTCCCACAGCTAGTATAGCGATTTCAGCAGGGTGGGCATTGCTAGTAACTGGAGATGATGTGCTTGTTGCTTGACTTCTGCCTAATTAAACAGAAATGGTTTAACAAATTTAATCATCCGTTCTAGCTCAGGTTGATTGTGTATGAGCAGATTATGCCCCCATAATTCATTTTTATTTTCAGAGCAATCTGTAGCTAGAGCTTCGCCAATAGCCTCCAAACTCTGTTTGATATCTCTTTGAAGACTCTCTGGATTAGATTGTACACCAAGAACGAATACTCTATTTCTCAAATCCTCTGGAATGTGACTTTGTACATAAGTTAATCTATCTTCACGCTCATCAAAATCAATAATTAAGAAGGCAGAAGTACGAAGGCAGAGGGCAGAAGGGAATCCCCATAAATAAATTTAGGGGATTTAACTTTTGACACCGTATTTCTTTCGCTGCGCGTCTCGTTCGCGCAGCGTGCCGTAGGCATAATACATAAGCTGTTGTGCAGCTAGATTGTATAATAAAGAATTAAGTAACTAAGCGATTCCTACGGATCGCTTATGAATTATGCCAGCAAAAAACCATTTGTCTCAAGAACAGAGAGAAAATCTCTTAAAACACCTAAAAGAACAAGATAATCCTTATGTAAGAGAGAAAATACTAATATTATTGTTGATGAATGATGGAAAAACTTACCAAGAAATAAGTGATTTTTTAAACATAGCATATACAACAGTAGCATATTGGGCAGTGCATGGAGATCCGGAGAACATAGACAGTTTTTTAGATGGAAGAAGAGAAGGTAACTTCCGTAAAGTAACAAAAGAATACGAGACTTTGTTGTTAGAAGTAATTGAGAAGAATCCTGATGAATGTGGATATGAATTTGGCAGATGGACATCAGCAAGATTAGCGACATATCTAGAAATAGAGACAGGAATAAAGTTAAGTAGTTCGCAAGTAAGGAGAATTTTAGAGAGAAAAAAGTACGTTTATCTTTGGGCAAAGTATAGCCTAGAGGATAAGCAAAGTCCAGAGAAGCGTAAATTATTTAAAGAAAAATTAGCTGAATATTTAAAAATAACGAAATCAACCCCAGAGCGTTAACAGGTATGGTTTTGGGACGAGAGTGGATTTAGTTTAAGAGTGATAAGAAGAAAAACATGGGGAAAGAAAGGTAAGAGAAAAGAGGTGACAGGACAAAGAAGAAGGGGAAGAGTGAATATTATGGGAGGGTTGCGTTATCATGACAAGAAAAGAATAAATTTTGTGATTAAACAAGGAAATGCAGATGTGTTTTATGAACAATTGAAATCTCTGAATCATTTTTTAAAACAGGAATGGATAGAAGCTGGAAATCAGCCTGAAGATTTTAATAATAATTCGGCTAAAATAGTGATTATTCTTGATAATGCTAGTTACCATAAAAGAAAAGATATTTTGGCTCGTATTGAGGCAGAAATGCCAAATATTATTCTAGAATTTTTACCACCTTATAGTCCAGATTATAATTTAATTGAACTGGTATGGCATTCAGCGAAAGAATATATAGCTCACAGATTATTTGAATCAGTAGAACAGTTAGAAGAATTATTAAATAAATTGCTAAACGAAGGAGGTCTTATTATTAAATGGGAGCGCAAAGTTAAAAATAAAGGTAATGCTGTTTATTCGATTTAGCTGCACAACAGCTTACTTCTATTTCAAATCGAATTGGAACATCAGACCTGCCACGAGTGAAATCTTGAGAATGAACAAGTTGCCCAACTCTATTTATACCTCTACCAATAGATTGAAGTACCTCTAATGCAGTAGCAATAGTTGATTTACCTGAACCGTTTTTTCCAATCAAGAGAGCAGATGGCATCGCCTTTATGGTTAGTTCAAAGTTTTCTAGGCATCTGAAGTTGTGTACATATAGTCTTTGGAGCATAAGAAAACTATTTTAAATACGGGGAATTAAAAGAACTTTTTAATGGGATGCACCCATTTTATAACTATATTAATTAACCTTTTTAAATTGTAGTTTAGGTAAAGTGAAGCATTTTAGCAAATAGAAAAAGTAAAAAAATAAATTAATGACGAAAGTTACCAACTTGATATTTCATCAACAGGTAAAATCCGCCATTAAATCACCAAACACAAAATCCCCTAACTCTAGATAGAAACTGAAGCTGGGGGATTGCTGTTGTTTGTATGTAATTCTGCATCTGCTGAGGCTTCATTTACACGGGTAATCTTTGCTCCTAGCTGCTGCAACTTCATATCCAGACGATCATAACCACGATCTAAGTGATTTAATCCTTGAATTGTGGTTTGTCCTTCTGCTGCTAATCCAGCTATAACTAAAGCTGCAGATGCCCGTAAATCTGTTCCTATGACTGGTGCGCCTGACAACATTGATACACCACGAACAAAGGCAGTATTACCTTTAACGCGAATATCTGCACCCAAGCGGTTTAATTCGGAAGCGTGACGCAGACGATTTTCAAATACAGATTCGTTAATGATGCTGTCACCTTCTGCCAAAGTCAGCAACGCCATAAAAGGCGCTTGCATATCTGTGGGAAAACCCGGATGGGGTAAAGTATCAATATCTGTTGCTCTGAGTTTGTCTGCTGGCAAAATCCTTAAACAGTCTGACCCTTCCTCAATGATAGGTACGCCAATTTTTTGTAACTTGGCAATCACTGGGATTAAATGGTCGGGAACTACTGGGGAAAGAGTAAATTCTGAACGAGTGATGGCTCCAGCGAGTAAAAAAGTTCCTGTCTCAATCCGATCAGGAATAATGCTGAAGTCGGTAGAATGTAATTTCTCAACACCGTTGATGGTAATTGTACTCGTTCCTGCTCCTTGAATCTTCGCTCCCATTGAGTTACAGAAATTCGCCAAATCTGCTACTTCTGGTTCTCTGGCTGCATTTTCTAGGATAGTTTCACCATCAGCTAAGGTAGCTGCCATCATCAGGGTTTCAGTTGCACCAACACTGGGAGTATCTAAGTAGATTCTCGCTCCTTTCAATCTACCATTACTACCTGGAACATAGGCATTACAAATACCATGTTCAATTTGCACCTCTGCTCCCATTGCTTGCAGTCCCCTGACGTGCAAATCAACTGGTCTAGCACCAATGGCACAACCCCCTGGTAAAGGCATTTGTGCTACTCCCAATCGCGCTAACAGTGGTCCGATGGCAAAAAAGCTGGCTCGTAGTTGAGTAACTAGTTCATAAGGCGCTTTGGATGTGCTGATTTGACTAGCATTGACATCTAAAATGTCGTCTTGTCTGGTTAAGCGCAATCCCAAAGCTGATAAAACTTGCCCCATGCGCTCTACGTCCGCTAATAACGGGACATTGCGAATACGACAATCTCCTGAGCAAAGCAAAGCTCCAGCCATGATTACCAGTGCTGAATTTTTTGCCCCGCTAATTCTTACATGACCTTGCAAAGGATGCCCACCCCAAATTTGCAAGACTGAGGAGTCTGCTTCAGGTGAAGACTTGGCATCTGGTAAGCTGCTAGAAGAATTAATAAGCCTACCTCCAAAAAAAGTACGCAATAATAAAGGTTTGAAGTTGGTTTTGATTCTACAGTAAAGAGTTGGTTTGTCTACATTTTGGTGTTATGACTTGTGAAGATAAATTTTCACTTTCTATGTTTTAACGGCTGTGAATAATTACTAGCAAGCTTTCTGAGGTTTAAAAATTTATTGACTACGTAAACACTAAATTAGAGAGAAACAGTAAAATATGTTACTCAATAATTACTTGCTTCTGTTTTTTTACTTTGATAATAATATTAGTTGACAAACCTAACGCATTAAGCAATAATAAGAAATTGTCGATATAATATCGATGCCAGCGGAACTGGCGGAATTGGCAGACGCGCTAGATTCAGGTTCTAGTGCCGCAAGGCTTCCGGGTTCAAGTCCCGGGTTCCGCATATTAATGTTTTGGTTTTGGGCTTTTAGATAAATCTGAAACTCCAAATATAAAAATCTAAAATCGTGTTGACAAGTTTACAAAATTCCCTAGTTAAGCAAATTCGTAAGTTGCACTCTGCCAAAGAGAGGCACAAACAGCAACTATTTTTATTGGAAGGGACGCACTTGTTAGAAGAAGCTTGTGCGGTTGGCTACCCGTTAGAGACGGTGTGTTGTACAGAACAATGGCAAATAGCACATCCTCAATTATGGGATGATGCTTGTAATCGTTGCGATCGCTCAGAAATTGTCAGTGAAGACGTTTTAGCGGCCATGGCAACTACTGTACAGCCAGATGGTGTAGTTGCTACAGCCAAACGGAGTGAACAGCTAACCCAAGTTCCTTTTTCTGGGTTGGTTCTAGCTGTGGAAACTCTACAAGATCCAGGTAATTTAGGGACTATGATTCGCACCGCTGCGGCTGCTGGGGCATCGGGTTTGTGGTTGAATAGTGATAGTGTGGATTTAGATAATCCCAAGGTCTTACGTGCCTCTGCGGGGCAGTGGTTTCGCTTAAATATGGCAGTCAGTGAAGATTTAAGGACGATAGTTGCCCAAGGTCAGGAAGCAGGAATGCAGGTAGTTGCTACCATGCCCAGTGCAAATTTAACTTATTGGCAAGTAGATTGGCGTAAACCTAGTTTGATTCTACTGGGAAATGAAGGGGCTGGGTTGTCAGCAGATTTAGCAGCAATGGCGAATATACAAGTGAAAATTCCTCTGAGTCCTGGAGTAGAGTCTTTGAATGTAGCGATCGCCGCAGCTTTAATGTTATATGAAGCCCAGCGGCAAAAGATTTATACTTGATTGGTTCTTAATTTTTTTGTTTTTTTGCTAAATATTGCTCAATGTCAGCAACTGCATCTTCTAAGGCTGATAGATTAATAGCATCCGTCTTTTTGCTGAACCTATCGTCAATTGAGCTACTGGTCTGAAATCTAGAGATTGCTTGATTTTCAGGGGAATTGACTTGTAATATCTCTTCTAACTGAAGCAGGGATTGCTGAAACTCTTGAGCAGCTGCACAGCGCTGATATTGCTGAATAGGTTTCATAATCTTATCTTGAGAATCAGGGTAAAGTTGGGTAGTTGTGGATTGTAGTGGCTAATCCAGTCAATTTGAGCAGTTTAAAAACTATTTATGATCACTATCTGCTCACCACTATTTCGTTTAGTATCAATTTTACACATTAGCAGGCTTGACTGCCAAATTTGTTGAAATGAATCAATCGATTAAACAAGTTATCTTTTGCTTAGTTACGTCTATTATCAGCTTTAGTATTATGGGTTGTGATAGGCTATTTCCTCCGACTGGTGATCTTGTTGAGAGGGTGAGCGATGGTGATACATTGGTGTTGAAAGACTCTGATGGCAAGAAATTCACAGTGCGCTTTGCTTGTGTTGATTCCCCAGAAATACCTCATTCTAAAAAAGAAAAAAACAGTAAATTTACTAAAGATATAAATCAATTTGCCTGGGGTATCAAAGCACAAACACGGGTAGAGGAACTTGTGCAGCAAGGGGGTAATCGTGTCAAGTTGAGTATAACGGACAGCGATCGCTATGGTAGAAAAGTTGCAGAAGTGCGTTTAAAAGATGGTACTTTTGTCCAACAAGTTTTGTTACAAGAAGGATTAGCTAAGGTATATCGTCCTTATTTAAACAAATGTCCCAGTAAAGATATCGTTCAGCAAGCCGAAGTGCAAGCGCAACAGCAAAAAATGGGGATTTGGAGCGATCAGAAATTTGTTGATCCTTGGAATTATAGAAAAGCAAATAAGTAATCATCAACGTAAGATTGGTCAACTAGGACAACTCCCGACGGCGCTAAAATAGTACCCTAAAGCAAAATCATCAAAATAGTAATATGACCACAGCTACACCCGTAAAAACAGAATACGAAGCAATTATCGGTTTAGAAACCCACTGTCAACTCAGTACCAACACCAAAATCTTCTCCAATAGTTCCACCGCATTTGGTGCTGACCCCAATACCAACATCGACCCGGTGTGTATGGGTTTACCCGGAGTTTTACCCGTACTCAACGCTAAAGTCTTAGAATATGCTGTAAAAACTGGTTTAGCGCTAAATTGTCAAATCGCTAGATATAGCAAATTTGACCGTAAACAGTATTTTTATCCTGACTTACCCAAAAACTATCAAATTTCTCAATATGACTTACCCATAGCCGAACACGGTTGGATAGAGATTGAATTAGTAGATGATGCTGGCAACCCCACCCGTAAACGCATCGGTATTACTCGTTTACACATGGAAGAGGATGCAGGAAAACTTGTACACGCAGGGAGCGATCGCCTTTCCGGTTCTAGTTATTCTCTGGTAGACTACAATCGCGCCGGTGTACCATTGGTGGAAATCGTTTCCGAACCTGATTTGCGTTCAGGACAAGAAGCAGCTGAATATGCTCAAGAACTACGCCGGATTGTCCGCTATCTTGGTGTTAGTGATGGCAATATGCAGGAAGGTTCTCTGCGTTGTGATGTGAATATTTCCGTTCGTCCTGTGGGAAGAAAGGAATTTGGGACGAAGGTAGAAATCAAAAATATGAACTCCTTTAGTGCTATCCAAAAAGCGATAGACTATGAGATTGAGCGTCAAATCGCTGCCAATGAATCAGGAGAAAAGATTGTTCAAGAAACACGCTTGTGGGAAGAAGGTTCACAACGCACCATTAGTATGCGAGTGAAAGAAGGTTCTAGCGATTATCGTTATTTCCCAGAACCAGATTTAGCACCAATTCAAGTAAGTGAGCAACAATTAGCAACTTGGTTGGGTGAATTACCAGAACTACCAGCGCAAAAACGCCATCATTATGAAAATGAGTTGGGACTTTCGGCTTATGATGCACGAGTCTTGACAGAAGATAGTTCAGTCGCTGATTATTTTGAAAGTGCGATCGCTTCTGGTGGAAATCCTAAATCTGCGGCTAACTGGATTACCCAAGATATTGCTGCTTACCTCAACAAGCAAAAACTCACCATTGCAGAAATCGCTTTAACTCCTGCTCATCTTGCAGATGTCATCACTCGCATTGAAACTGGTAAAATTAGCAACGCTCAAGCTAAGGAAAAACTCACAGATTTACTGAGTGGTGTTTCTCCAGAAAAAGCTTTTGCTGGTCAAGAGTTAATCAGTGATCCTACTATATTAGAACCAATCATTGATCAAGTTCTCGCTGAAAACCCCCAACAACTAGAAAAGTATCGTAGTGGTAACACTAACCTGAAAGGTTTCTTCGTTGGACAAGTGCTGAAAAAGACTGGTAAACGTGCTGAACCAAAACTTACTAATGAATTGGTGGAAAAGAAACTTAATGCTTAATTTTAGGTTCACTTGAGCAAAAATAAGAGAGTTATTTTCCTGGTAATTCACACAGTATCTATTTAGAAGCCCATAGTAAGAAAGTGCAAACCAATGTAGAGACGCTGCGTGTAACGTCTCTATAGTCAAGGTAATTACTCCGAGAATTTCACCCCATATTTTGGCAAAAACTTGAAAAAATGGGTAATACCCCTCATCCCTTAAGTGATATACTCTGATAGTTAGATGCACCCTGATGATTTGGAGAGCTACCTAAGTGGCTCTCTTTCTTTCAGAAAATTTACTGCTTTGTTAATCTAGAAATCACAAGTAAATAAATTGAGGAAAAAGTATCAATTGTGTTGCTTTCATAAAGTATTCAAAATTTGGTTGACAAATAATCACTTAAAAGAGTATTGCGAGCAACCCAAAATGACAATAAATTTGCGGAGTTTTTTCTAAAAATTCTCTAAAAGGGGCTTCACCCCACAGGCTAAAAATGTTATACTGTGATAAGTAGATGCACCCTGATGATTTGGAGAGCTATTCAATTGGCTCTCTTTTTTAGTTCAGTGTTAAGTAGGTTGGCGTTAAAATTCAGGACTTACGCAACTGGCACATTGCTAGGGTGTGGTTCGGCAAGCTCACCAACCACGTCAGATATCAACAATCTGTTTATTTGCAGGACTTATGCAGTCTGACGCACCCTACAACAGATTTTTAGTGTGACACTTGCGTAAGTCCTAAAATTGTCGTTATGGCAAGGGAACAGAAAAGAGGCTTTGGGCAACTTTGCTTTTCGTTACATATTACTCTCCGAGAAGCCGCTCCGCGTCTACGGTTTTTTTCTGTTCACCTACTTAGGAAGTCAGGCAACTTAATCTAAATAGTCAAAATATAGTTATTGTTACTTATTCAGAGGGAACAGGAAGCAACTCTTAACAGAAAAAACTCATGTTTAAAAACATGAGATTGAAATAATGACACTGTTTTTTTCGTGTCACTCTCCTTGTAAAAACATCCTTTTTTTTGACTGAGCTTTAAACTCTTAAACTTTAGTTTTTTATTTGTTCCCTGTTCCCTGTTCCCTGTTCCCTGTTCCCTGTTCCCTGTTCCCTGTTCCCTGTTCCCTGTTCCCTGTTCCCTGTTCCCTGTTCCCTGTTCCCTGTTCCCTGTTCCCTGTTCCCTTCTTTTGTAATAACTCCATTTATTTGATGATTAGCAGTATAATACTGACACTATTAATAATGCCAAAAAGGATGAAGACAATTACTGACTGCGACAAGATTGCCATCAACAGATAAACTCACAATAACAGGGGATAGCTGACAAAAGCCGGAAGCGGTAAAAGTCGGAAAAATCTACCAAACTATAGAATATGTGAGGGAAATTATGGCAGACTGGCAGAAAATTACTGGTGGAGTCACAGCACCTAGAGGGTATCGAGCTGCGGGAATTACCGCCGGACTAAAACCTTCAGGATTGCCGGACTTAGCGTTAATATTGTCAGATGTGGATGCGATCGCTGCCGGTGTATTCACAACTAGCCACGTCAAAGCTGCTTGTGTAGACTATTGCCGTCAACGCTTGCACGCCAAACATAGCGCTAGAGCTATACTATGCAACGCTGGACAAGCCAACGCCGCCACAGGTAGCCAAGGTGTTAAAGATACTCTAGAAAGCGCTGATTTACTAGCCAAAGAATTGGGTATTTCCCCGGAAGCGATTTTACTAGCTTCTACAGGCGTAATTGGTCAACGGATTAAAATGGACATACTGCGCGATGGTATACCCAAGGTAGTAGCAGCACTTTCAGAAACAGGTTCAGATGCAGCTGCTGGAGCCATTATCACCACCGATTTGGTGAAAAAATCCATAGCCTTAGAAACAACTATAGGCGACCGTCCCGTCAGAATTGGCGGCATTGCTAAAGGTTCTGGTATGATACATCCCAACATGGCCACCATGCTGGCATTTGTTACCTGTGATGCAGCTGTTTCATCCACGCTGTGGCAACAAATGTTAACAAGAGCCGCAGATAGAAGTTTCAATTCTATTACCGTTGATGGTGATACCAGCACCAACGATAGCTTAATTGCTTTAGCCAATGGTCAATCTCGCACCCCAGCAATTACAGAAATGGGACCAGAAGCCGAGAAATTAGAAGCTATGCTAACAGCAGTATGCCAGCATTTAGCCAAAGCGATCGCCCGTGACGGTGAAGGTGCAACTTGCTTAGTAGAAGTACAAGTCACCGGTGCAAACGATGAAGCCGCAGCCAGACAAATCGCCAAAACCATTGCTGGCTCTTCTTTAGTCAAATCTGCAATCTTTGGACGTGATCCCAATTGGGGACGTATCGCCGGCGCAGCTGGACGTGCTGGAGTGCCTTTTGAGCAGGATAATTTGCAAATTAAATTAGGCGATTTCTTACTTTTTGAAAATGGTCAACCTTTACCTTTTGATAAAGCAGCCGCAAGTGCATATTTGAAACAAGCAGCAGCAGGTGCTTATCTGCAAGAAGATACAGTATTAATTTCCGTCAGCGTGGGTAATGGTCATGGCACAGGTAAAGCTTGGGGTTGTGATTTGAGTTACGACTACGTGAAAATTAACGCAGAATATACAACTTAGTTGAGATTTAGATACCCGAATTCTTCAAGAATTCGGGTATCTGAGAAGTATTCAATTTAATTGAAAATACAGCGTATTTAGACATTGTGCTTTTTAGTCTAAATTCCAGAAATTTATAAAACCTCGATAAGAATCTTCTGATATAGTTTCAACTCGATGAAAACAGCGATATGTAGCTGAAACACCCGGAGCAAATTCGATCATATCTCCATCATGTAGATCATAAGTTTGAATAGGTTTACCATTAACTAAAAGTTTGTACTTATCTTCATCATCAACTGAAAAAGATTTGATAAGTTGATAGTGAAAACAATTCATCTCCCCTAATTTCATCAATGTGGCGTGATGAGGAGCAACCATAACAGAGGTAGTAGATAAGCGAATACACATTCTACAATACTTGCCAATTGTGTAATTTCGATCCATCAGAGGATAAGTTAGACATCCCTTGTCGCCGGTGACAATCAATTGATGTTCAATGACAATTCTTTCCTGAATTTCCTGCATTTTTAAACCCTCAAAAAACGGTTTTTATCATAAATTAATTGCATATAAATAACCATTCACACATCCCACATACAGAACTCCATTATCTATCAATAAAGGAGATGTTACCTTGGTTTTTAAACTATAGCTCCAAAGTTGGTTTCCTGTGTTTTTATCCACTCCATAAATTTCACCTTCTGGAGTTACATAATAAATTTTATCCTCATAAACAGCGATAGAAGGATGAAAATAAATTGGAAATTTTAGTTCATTAATCTTTTCACCCGTTCTCATATCTAATATATATAAATTACTTCTATTGCTTAAAATGTAGATTGTTTCTCCCACTATAATGGGTGATGATAATAATTCAAACTGTAATTTAAATTTCCACTTTAGCTCTCCATTTACTATGTTTATCGCATAGATTGCATTACTCCAATTACCAATGTAGATAATATTATCCAAAATCTGAGAAGGTTTTCCATTCAGAGTTCCTAAATTTAACCATCCTAAAGCTTGACTATCATCATCTGGTCTCATCATTCCAGGTATATAAAGCCGAGCTAATATTGTTGATATGTGATTATCATTAGGTGCTGGGTCAAATTGCCATAAATTTGTGCCACTTTCTGGATCAATAGCATCAAAAAACGGATGATAATTTTCATCACGAATGATGTAAATAATTTTTTCATGAATAGCAGGAGGAAATCTGATTCTTCCTCTTAGGGGAAACTGACCTAATACTTGACCATTTTCGCCATCTAAGATAAATAAATCATAACTACGAGATGGATTACCAACTATTAGATAAATAATTCCGTCTTGAAAAACTGGCCAATATAGAAATCTATCTGTTATTGGTACTGGAAACTTCCATATTTCTTGTCCCGTTGTTCTAGAAAGAGCATACAAGTGATCACTAGAAAAATAAACAATATCTTCACTCAATGTAGGAGAATAAATAATTCGGTTTTCTGTAGGAAATTTCCACAATTCCTGTCCTGTTTCAATATCCATAGCATAAAAATAGCGATCACTACTACCAAAATACGCAGTACCATGACTAATAACGGGTGATGAAGTAATTTGATCTCCAGTTTTAAAACTCCACTTTAATTCATTCTCTAAAACATCAGCATTATTAATATTTCCAGATACTGGTACTAAGAAAACAGGATCATCTTGAGAATCTGGTGCTGATAAAATCTCGGAAATATCTATTCCATATACTGTACTACTTTCTGTGATATAAATAAATTCTTCCACAATATTGGGGAAAATAAACCTGAAATTGAAATGTTTTTCTACCACTTTTTTATTCCAATGTTCTTTTCCTGTGTCAATATTTATAGCATGGAGATTTCCCGAATCATCTATTAATAATATCAGTTTATTAGCAAGCACAGTATTCAGTTTGAATGCTTTTTCAATTGTGTAAAACCACTTTTGATTTCCAGTTATACTAGAAATAGCATAAACAGTTCCTTGCTTACCATGTACAGTTTGTTGATTACTAACAATAAAGACAGTTTCTTCAGTAATAGTAGTAACAGTCAGCCAATTAGTACCAGAATAAAATTGCCATTTAATATTTCCTGTTAGCTGTTCAATGGCATAAAATCTACTTCCAGAACTACTACCTGTATTGGCATAAACTAGCCCATTTTTAATAATTGGTGAATTTATAAAGACTTCATCTGTTGAATTAACAAGCTCAATTTGCCAGAATATTTCTATAGTTTGTAAATCTACCCCCAATGAATATTTATTGCTAGTTATAAAAATTTGATTATCAACAATAATAGGTGTTAATTCTGTAAATTCTCTAGTTTCTAATCGCCATAATTCCTGTCCATTTTGAATATCAAAACTATATAGCCAGTTTCGATTATCTGCATCTTGTATAACTACATAAATAATGCCATTTTCTATTATAGGATTACCTAATAAATTGACAAATTTCCCAGTTAAATCTAATTCCCATAATTCCTGACCATTACTGCTATTCAACAAGTAATAAAATTTATTATGATTCTCTTTATTTTGGACTTCTAAAAGAATTACTTCATCTTTAACAATAATTTTTATAACAGAATATTTGAGGTCAGTCTTCCATAATTCAATTCCCTTCTGAGGACAAACAGCATATAAATAATCGCGCACTAAGTAGATAGTTTCTTGAGTAATAAAAGAATTTAGAGGCTGATTTTTAGCAGTTGAAAATTCCCAAAGAGGTTGTCCTGTTTGACCATGAATAGCCACAAAAAAAGTACCAACTTGCCAATCATCATAAGTGACGTAAACTATCCCATCACTTAAGCTAGAAAGTAAGGTTTTTTTGTATCTACTCCCCATCCAAAATTTCCACTTAACCGGATCAATATTCTCTATTTGGTTAAATTCTGAAGAATTTGAATCAGTATTATTCACTTCTGAAAGAGAAGTTTCTATATTTGCTGAATACGTTAATTCTCCTCTGGTTTGGATAGCATATAAATAATCATTATCACTTTGAATAAAAGCAAAACCATCAGCGAAAATTGGAGGACAATTAATTTTACTTTCAATGGAAGATATCCACAGTGGTTTTCCAGTCTGAATGTCTATTATATACAGCTTTTTATCCTGACGTATATGATAAATATTCCCCCGATCATCTAAACCATAAAAATTCACATCTTCTTCTATTGTGAACTGCCATCTTTCCTCACCAGTTTGAATATCTAAACCACGGTGAATGTTATTTTCATCAATACAATAAAGAATCTGATTACTAATTAATAAAGAATGTTTAATAGAGGTTGTCAATATGTAACGCCATTGAAATTGACCTGTTTTTGCATTTATGGCATCTATATATTTATAAATACGATAATGTCCTGGTTTTTCATGGGCGACAAAAATGATATTATCATTAATAATTGGTGAACAGAAAAGACTTCCTATATTTTGAGATGTCCATATTTCTGCTGCTGTGTGAATGTTTACAGCACAGAAATGACTATTTTCTAATTTTTGATCTGTGAATATTTTTAAATAACCCATTCCATCAGCAAGTAAAAAATGAGAATTTTCCCCTTCAATTGTAGAAATTAAAGTTCCTGTTTCACAGTTGAGAGCGTAAATTTTTCTACTGTTATCCTGTATCAAAATAGTATTATTTTCTACTTTTATCTCCGATATAGTTCTATACTGTTCAAGTTTAAAGTCCCAGGCTATTTGTCCAGTTTGACTGTCTACAACTAAGAGGTATCCTACTGGTATGAGAATAGGAGTATGGGGGTGATACGGCTTTCCTGGAGTATGAGGATCATGATGGATAGCTGCTAAAAGATTGATGTATATCTTACCATTAGCAAATATAGGCGATAATTGCACTAATTTTCCAATTTTTAAATTCCATAACTCTTGCCCTGTTTCACAATTGACAGCATAAGAATTTATCCAATTATCACTGAAATAAACTACTTTATTTGCCACTAATGGAGAAAAAGATTTGGAAATAAAACCACCTTCTTTTGGAGCATAAAAGCACCAATTCACAAGACTTTTTTGAATGTCTAACGCATAAAGATTACCATCAACATCGACAGTGTAAATAACTCCATCATTAATTACAGGTGAAGAATTTGCTTTTACATTGAATTTCCATTTCCAAGCACCTATTTGATTGAGATTATCTGCTGTATTAACAATAATCCGTTGTTGTAATTCCTGATCCATAACTTTAATTTCGTTGTTGAGATAATTGCTAAATTTCTGAAATAAAGCTTTTAGCCAATTATTAATTTGCTTGAAAAAGGTTGTCATATTCCAATTTTGAATTTTACATCCCTACCGATAACTGATAACTGCTCACTTACAAAAGAAGGGAACAGGGAACTCTTAACAGGGAACAGGGAACAAATAAAAAACTAAAGTTTAAGAGTTTAAAGCTCAGTCAAAAAAAAGGATGTTTTTACAAGGAGAGTGACACGAAAAAAAACAGTGTCATTATTTCAATCTCATGTTTTTAAACATGAGTTTTTTCTGTTAAGAGTTGCTTCCTGTTCCCTCTGAATGCCCTGTATCACTTGTAAACTACCACCTGCATACAAACTTGGTTCACCCACCTCAAACCCATATTCTCTTAACAAACCCGGTAAATCAGTCTTTAATAACTCCCAAGCTGTTTCCGTTTCAAACAACCAGAAAAACACCGACAAACCAGGCCAGAATATGGGATTTGTAGGAGGATGAAAATCTACCAAGGTGAATACTCCCCCCGGCTTCAACACGCGATAAACCTGTTGAATGATTTTTCTTAATTGTTCAGGCTGCATCTCATGTAACGCCGCGCTGGTGTGTACAACATCAAAAGAATTGTCTGGAAACGGCATATCTTCTGCAAATGCTTCCACATAAGTAGCATTAGGCACATTTTTACGCGCACGTTGTAAAGATAACGGAGAAGCATCCAGCCCTGTAACATTTTGTGATGAATTCACCAAAAATTGCGTGGCTTGACCACTTCCACAACATAAATCTAGAATTTGAGTATCTGAGTCAAGTGTTAAGCCTTGCAAAGGTAATTGCCGGAAACGCGCTTCACCACCCACACTCAAGGCTGCTAAACGGGAGATTCCATCGTATAGCCACTGATAACGATAACTCCAGTCTCTGAAAATAGTTGCCATTGCATCTTTCCTGCTGATAAAGCTTTATATTTAATAAAGATATATTGTTAACATTAGTAAAAAAACTGTAAGGATTGGGGGAAAGTAACTGCTATGGGTCGTGTAGGCGTATTATTACTTAATCTCGGTGGACCAGATAAATTAGAAGATGTCGGTCCCTTTTTATATAACCTGTTTTCTGATCCGGAAATTATTCGCCTACCCTTTCGCTGGATGCAAAAGCCTCTAGCTTGGCTGATTGCTACCAGGCGAACTAAGACATCTCAGGCTAATTATAAGTACATCGGTGGTGGTTCTCCATTGCGGCGAATTACCGAAGAACAAGGGGAAGCACTCAAAGCCCAACTAGGTAATTTGGGGAAAGAAGCCAATATTTATGTAGGAATGCGTTATTGGCATCCTTACACAGAAGAAGCGATCGCACAATTAACCCAAGACAACATCGATAAGCTGGTGATTCTGCCACTTTATCCTCAATTCTCTATCAGTACTAGCGGTTCTAGTTTTCGACTGTTAGAACAATTATGGCAAGAAAACCCAAAACTTCAGCGCCTTGAATACACCGTCATTCCCTCCTGGTACAAACAACCGAGTTACCTGCAAGCAATGGCGGAACTAATCAGGGAGCAACTTAATCAATTTCCTAATCCTGATGGGGCGCATATCTTCTTTAGCGCTCACGGCGTTCCTAAAAGTTACGTTGAAGAAGCAGGTGATCCCTATCAACAAGAAATTGAGGAATGCACTCATCTGATTATGCAAACTCTCAATCGTCCCAATCCCCACACCTTAGCTTACCAAAGTCGCGTCGGACCAGTAGAATGGCTACAACCATATACTGAAGACGCACTCAAAGAACTAGGCGCACAAGGAGTGAAGGATTTAGTGGTTGTACCTATCAGCTTTGTTTCTGAACATATCGAAACATTGCAAGAAATTGATATTGAATATCGGGAAATAGCTGAGGAAGCAGGAATTCACAACTTCCGTCGTGCTGCTGCGCCTAACACCCATCCAGTGTTTATTCAAGCACTAGCAGACTTGGTGATTGATTCACTCACAAAGCCTAATCTCAAGCTATCGCAAGTCACCCAAATGAAAAAAAAGGTGAAAATGTATCCTCAAGAGCGTTGGGAGTGGGGACTGACTACTAGTGCCGAAGTCTGGAATGGAAGAATTGCCATGCTAGGTTTCATTGCCTTGATTATCGAGTTAATTACCGGTCAAGGCTTGCTACATATCATAGGAATTTTGTGATTTTATCTGAGAGAAAAGTTTAATTTTCCCCCGTTCCTATCACATATTGTCCGGTTGAATACTTACTTATCATTAGGACTGACGCAGTGAGGCGGAGAGTTTTTTTGATCAGCAATTAGCCGGACTTAATACCACTCATTAACTGCTTTTTTGCCAGTACCACTGATACCAGTTTTTAGCACTGCGAATTGACAGCCAAAGGAGAATGAGGGCAATTAATCCTCCTTTTCGGGGATCATCGACAGCAAAAACCACCAGTGTAAAACACAAGCTATCTTGAAGAAAGACTGCCCAAAGTGGCAAACCACGCAAGCGATAAAACCAACCTGACAGAACTAGTTGTAGTACCAAAGCCAATAAACCTCCGATTAAGGCGATTAACCAGCTGGGAGTTGCCGTGGCCGAAGCCACTGTTAACCCCATAATTGCCCCGACAAAAGGAGATAAAAATAACTGAACTTGTTGTACTATTCTTTGCCCAATAAGTTTTTTGGAAGCAAATAACTCAAATAATGACCAACTAGTAAGTAGCCCGCTCAAAACATGAGGTGAAATGCCTGATAAAATCGGTACTTGAGACCAGAGGTTACTGCCCTGTAATAGTCCAATAATCAGTAAAGGCGTACCCACTCTCATTCCGGCAGCTGCTGAAGCAGACAGTGTAGCAAGGATTTCAATCATCTGTATATCCCTAGCATTAATAATTCAGCAAAGGGGCTTAAATTAATATTTACTCTTCCTAAGCATAGGTTTCCCAAAAAACTAACAAAAATTACAGCAAAATTCAGAATTTAGGAGTCAAAAAATAGGTTGCAGGGGTAATAAATAAAGATGTATTATTTCTTGCAACCTGCAATCTGCTGTATCATGATTATAGTCTCTAAAAATTTTTAGGCGTTGCATAATTGCGGGATGATTTGAGAATCTGCGTCAATATATAATCCCCGCGTCAGCCTCAATCATCCCCTTATTCAGCAACGCCAATTTTTAGACTTCACAATGTAAGTCACCAGCTTTTTGGGTAAAGCGACGGTTTTCCCGATAATCTACCCGACAATCTATTACCGCAGGTACATCTTGAATTAAAGCTTCTTTAAGTACAGGAATTAAATCAGTGGCAGATTCTACTCGATAACCTTTTAAACCCATACTTTCAGCTAATTTAACAAAATCAGGATTACCAAAATGTACAAAAGAAGAGTTGCCTTTACCAAATTGATTTTCTTGTTTCCACTCAATTAAACCATAGCCACCATCATTAAAAATTAATGTGACAAAGGGTGTACCGACACGCAAAGCGGTTTCTAATTCCTGACAATTCATCATAAAGCCACCATCACCAGTTGCAGCTACAACTTTTCGTTCAGGATTCACAAGTTTGGCCGCTAAAGCACCAGGAATTGCAATTCCCATGGCAGCAAAACCATTAGAAATAATGCAAGTGTTAGGACTATGACAATGATAATGTCTAGCAATCCACATTTTATGTGCGCCAACATCAGAAATCACAATATCATCTGGACCCATCACTTGTCGCAAATCATAAATTAATTTTTGCGGTTTAATAGGAAAGCCATCATCATGGGCATATTCTTCGTAATCTGCACGAATATTAGAACGTAAACTAATGGCGTAAGGTGCAGGTTTACTTTGACGATCTGCAAGTTTTAAAATTTCATTCAAGGAATCAGAAATATCGCCGACTATTTCCACTTTGGGAATATAACTACTATCAATTTCTGCGGAAGTAGCTGCAATATGTATAATAGGAATATTACCTTCAGGATTCCATTTTTTGGGAGAAAATTCAATTAAATCATAGCCAATTGCAATGACTAAATCTGTATTATCAAAGCCGCAGGTAATAAAATCTCGTTGTTGTAATCCCACTGACCACAAAGCTAAGGGATGAGTATAGGGAATCACTCCTTTACCCATAAAAGTATTGGCAACGGGCATATTCATTTGGGTAGCAAATTGCGTGACCGCATCACTGGCTTGGGCGCGAATTGCTCCATTTCCAACTAAAATAATGGGATTAACAGCTTGGGAAATCGCCGCTGCAGCAGCGCGAATACTTGCAAAAGAAGCATAGGTCTTTTCGCTATTATCCTTATTTAAAGGTTTACCCTCTACAGGCATAGCTGCAATATTTTCTGGTAAATCAATGTGAACTGCACCGGGTTTTTCAGTTTGCGATCGCTTGAAAGCTTTCCGCACAACTTCTGGTGTAATGCTAGGTCGTACAATCTGCTTATTCCACTTAGTCACAGGTGCAAACATTGCCACCAAATCTAAATATTGATGGGACTCAATGTGCATTCTATCTGTTCCCACTTGCCCTGTAATTGCCACTAAAGGCGCACCATCTAAGTTAGCATCTGCTACCCCAGTCATTAAATTAGTTGCCCCTGGGCCTAGAGTCGAAAGACATACTCCCGCTTTACCTGTTAACCTCCCATAGACATCAGCCATGAATGCTGCACCCTGTTCATGACGAGTAGTAATAAATTGAATTGATGAATTTTTTAAAGCTTCTAAAACGTGTAAATTTTCTTCGCCAGGGAGTCCAAAAACATATTGTACTCCTTCGTTTTCTAGGCACTGTACTAACAATTCTGCGGTATTCATTTAATTTCCTCAAAACTAATAATTAATAGGGAATAGGGAATAGGGGATAGGGAATAGGGAATTTACCAATTACCAATCACCAATTACCAATCACCAATCACCGGTAAAGGCAGAGGGCAGGAGGCAGGAGGCAGAAGGAATATCTCCTCTGCCCACGACTGAAAGGAGTAAGGGTATGAAGCCCCTCCCAAATCGAAAATTTGGGAGCTTCCGATTGGGAGGGGTCACAATCCCTTTCCAATTGGTTCCTTCTGCCCTCTGCCCTCTGCCTCCTGCCTTCTTGAACAATCACCAATCACCAATTACTTAACCCAAACTGTCTTCACATTCACAAATTCATGTATGCCTTGAATACTTAATTCTCGGCCATATCCAGAACGCTTAATCCCCCCAAATGGTAATCTAGGATCAGATTTAACCATGCTATTAATAAATACTGCACCTGCTTCAATTTCTTGAATTAAGCGATTTTTTTCTTCTTCATTTGTAGTCCAAGCACTTGCACCCAAACCAAAGGGTGTATCATTAGCTAATTTAATCGCAGTATCAAGATCCCGAACCCGGAATAATAAAGCCACCGGACCAAAGAATTCTTCCTTGGCAATTGGTGAGTCTACAGGAATATCTATGATAATTGTGGGTGGATAAAAGTTCCCCGAATTATGTTGTAAAGGAGATCCACCTGTGAGGATTTTTCCACCACTTTTAACGGCTGTTTTTACCTGTTGGTGTAAATCCTGGAGAATATCAGGAGTTGCTAGGGGACCTAAGTCTGTATCTGGTTCCATGGGATCACCAACCTTTAGGGATTGGAATTTATCTAACAGCAATTTTTCAAATTTATCTGCAATTGTTTCCGCGACAATAAAACGTTTAGCTGCAATACAAGATTGTCCATTATTTAACATTCGCGCTGCCACTGCGGTGGTAACTGCTGCTTCTAAATCTGCACTTTCTAAAACAATAAATGGGTCACTGCCCCCCAATTCTAAGACAGTTTTTTTAATTTGTTGACCAGAAGCAGAAGCGATCGCCGCACCAGCCGGTTCACTGCCTGTTAATGTAGCCGCTTTCACCCGTTCATCAGCCATTAAATCAGCTACTTTAGGCGCACCGATTAACAGAGTTTGAAACGCACCTACGGGAAAACCTGCCCGGCTGAGAATGTTTTCAATTGCCAAAGCACATTGAGGCACATTTGAAGCGTGTTTAAGTAAACCCACATTTCCTGCCATCAATGCCGGTGCGGCAAAGCGAAAAACTTGCCAGAAGGGGAAATTCCAAGGCATGATCGCAAGAATTGCACCTAAAGGCTGATAACGGACAAAACTATGACTAGCATCGGTTTTGACTGTGACATCAGCCAGAAAACTCGGTGCATATTCGGCATAATAGCGACAGACATAGGCGCATTTTTCCACTTCAGCCATTGCAGCTTTGAGAGGTTTGCCCATTTCTATAGTCATCAATTTGGCAAAATCTGCCTTTTCTTGTTCTAAAATTGTCGCTGCTTGTTGTAACCAGTGCGATCGCTCGGAGAAACTAGTCTTACGGTACTTCTCAAATGCCTGTTGTGCCAAATCCAATTTGTCAGCAATTTCTGCATCCTTGAGCGGCTCAAAGGTTTTGAGAGTTTCCCCTGTAGTGGGATTAATGGTGGCTATAGCCATGACCTGACCTCCCGTTAAAAAAATACTTGAGGTAGCTTCCTAGTGTTACACAGATTAATTATGGAAGCCACTACCAAATTTTAGTCTTTTCATTCAGGAATAGCTGCTGAAGATTACGACTTCGCCATTAAACTTGAAATAAACTATACAATCAGTTGGATAATAGCACTGCAATCAGCTAGTATCACTTTCATTGGTATAACCAATAACAATTAATTCATTTTTGTCTGGTAAATCTTAATAAATCTATCAATACCTTTAAAACGATAGTCTCCCATTTCCCTAAATTCTGAACGTTGTGAAAGCTGTTTATAAGTAACTTCACTAATTACACATTCACCGGGAGAACAGATTGGTTCCATCCGAGCAGCTAGATTAATTGTTGCTCCTAATGCCGTATAGTCTACTCTTTGAGAACTACCAACATCACCAACAACAGCTTTACCACTATTAATAGCAATACGTAATTGTAAAGGTTGTTGCCAAAATCTATTAGCATTGAGACGTTGGAGACGATACAGCATTCCCTTAGCAGCACTAACAGCGCTATCTGCATGACTTTGTTGTGGTTCTGGAGCGCCAAAAAATGCCATTATACAATCGCCAATATACTTGTCTAAAGTCCCGCCATAAGTAAATACTTCTTGTAACATTTCCTCAAATAAATTGTTTAATAATCCAGCAATTTCTTGAGGTGTGAGGCGTTCGGAAATTTCTGTAAAGCCTACTAAATCAGCAAATAAAATACTAATTTCACTTTCAGTAGGAGCTAAACGCCCATCAGTAAATTCTCTTACTGCTATTAACTGCTGTACAACTGCCGGAGAATGATATCGTTCTAATCGATGACGAATTACCTCTTCAGTTCTCAGCTTTTCTATTAATAACCACCGTTGAACGCTAGAAGCAACAAGATTTGCTAAAGCTGAAAAAAAGCTCAGTTCTTCTTCACCTTCGTTTGTCCATTGGGAAGAAGAAAGATGAGCATCACCATACAGAACACCGACAACTTTATTTTCATCCCATAAAGGTACTGCCATGGCGCTACGAATACCTTTAACTAAAATACTCTGTTCACTAGAAAACCTTTCATCAGCATGGGTATCAGCACTCTGAATAGCTACCTTATCGGCGAATGCCTTTTGACAAATACTGTGACTAATCCAACTGCCATCAACAGGCAAATATTTTTCTTGGGAAATTGTTTTAGTTGCCGAATTAACTAACTTCAAAGTACTAGAACTATCAACATCAACTAATAATGCCAATCGTTCAATACCTTCAATATAACGAAAAACTAGTGCTTGCACCTGAGAAAAAATTTCTTCAATCGATGCAGCTGCACAGAGGTTTTTAGCTATCTCTACCAAATCTTTGAGGCGGTCAATAGTTTTATCCTTATTACTACTACCATTAACATCACTACCTTCTATCCATTGTTGTTGTAGTTCTTCAACATTTTTGAGAAATGTTATTTGCTGGCTATTGGTTTCTACAGTTGGTACATATTGAGGCGGTAAATTTGACAATGTATTTGATAAAACTACTACTAAATTAACATTGCCTAGATAAATAACGTCATGGTTATGCAACTCTTGAGTAGGCATAACAGGAATTCCATTTACTTGCGTTCCGTTTTTGCTACCCATATCCTCAATCATCCACACACTATGAGAAATTTTCCTAATTCGGGCGTGTTGGCGAGAAACTCCTCCAAAAGGTAAACACAAGTCACATTCTGACAAACGACCGATAGTAAATACTTCTTGAGTTACTAAAACCGAAGTTTTGGTATCCCCTTGAGTCAGGAGTAGTGTGAGTTCAGTCATGAGTGTAATACATTTATACTGGAAGTTGGTAACATACCCATCAAGGCCAATCTTTCTCCGGGCTTACGCATTAGATACCAAACATCCGGTTTCTCAACACCAGTTTTGGGTTGGGGATAAACCAGGTTTGTTTGCGTAATCCCTCACCTTACCTTTTCTTTATGATACTGTTAATGGCATTATGGCAACTTCATATGTAGTAAATATTACTAAAACATTACCTTTAGAGAAACAAAATCATTACTAGTAAAATACAGTGTAAGTAGAATAACTATACCCTTAGGGGGAAGCAAGCTACAAAATTTCTGAAAAGCCTTCCTCATAAACTTTTTTAATTTTTATTTCTGCAAAAGCTGTTGTATATCGGGCGACAGTAAAACTGAATTTGAGATTATATAATTCTGATACTCGGCTTAATTAATACTAAATCACTAAAAGTATTTTACGGAAAAATTATCATCAACAAGCATCTAAATTTATTTATGGAGATTATAAGTTTAAATTGGTAATTTAAAATTATACGTTTCCTAGATGCTGATATATCTAATCAGGGAAATACTGAGCCATTTTGTGTTTTTTAATCATCATAAATTTATGAATCAACACCAAAATCGTTCTCTAACAACAACAGAAATAAAATCATATCTGGTGACTGTGGTATTTGTATTAGTTACTATTCTGGTGGTAGCCATAGCTACGCTTTATCCATTCAAGTTTTCATTACCGAATAGTTTTTCTGAATTTGATTTTTTTTCTAGTTTTAATAATGCAAGTTCTTTTCAGGATCAGGTAAATAATGTTTTATTATTTATGCCTTTAGGTTTCTCTTTAGCCAATTTATTGCAGAAACTTAAAATCAAAATAGGATTACAAATTATTATTGTTTTACTGGTTAGTGCTGGCTTATCTTCGACAGTTGAAGTTTTGCAAATATTTCTACCTTCAAGAACTCCTACTCCAGCCGATATTTTTAACAATACTTTTGGGGGATATTTGGGTTTTTTATGTTTTTATTTCTGGAATATTCAAAGCTTGAATAACATAGTTACACAAATTGAAGCCAGTACTTTAAGACCATCAAATAAAAAAATCACAGGACTTATACTGGCTTATTTTTCCGTGATTTTACTTGCTTGTATTTTTTGGCAAAGCACGACAATCTTAAGTAATTGGGATTTAAATTATCCACTTATACTTGGTAATGAAAGTACAGGTAATCGACCTTGGCAAGGATATATTTCTGAAGTTTATATTACTGATAAAGCCATAACAACTGAACAAGCCCAAACAGGCTTCAATGATGCTAATTATTTTCGAGGTTTTGGTGATTCTCTCCTAGCTAATTATCAATTAAATGGTAAATGTTGTGATCAAAAACAAACGGTAAATTTACCACAACTATTATGGCAAGGAAAGCCAACAAATATAGGAGAAGGTAAAGGCGTTTTTCTGAGTTCTAGCCAATGGTTACAAACAGCGAAACCGGTAAAAAATCTCAGTCAAAGAATCAGCAAAAAATCCGAGTTTACATTGAGTGCTACTATTGCCACTGACAATCTTCAACAGACTGGACCTGCGCGGATCATCTCAATTTCCGGTAATTCTTTGCAGCGTAACTTGACACTTTCACAGCAGGGACATTCTCTAGATTTGAGGTTAAGAACCCCAATTACTGGAGAAAATGGTTCAGATTTACAAATGATAATCCCCAATGTTTTTATAGACAATAAATTTCACCAAATTATCATCACATATTATAAATCAACGATTAAAGTCTTTATAGACAAAGTACAACGTTATTACTCTTTTAATTTACTGGAATTAATTCCTTTTAACCAGAAAATATTTTATTATGCGCTGACTTTTATTCCTTTAGGTGCAGGTTTATCTTTCCTTAGTTTTTTCACAAAAAATAGTGTGACATTCTCTAAGCTATTAGTTCCTAGTGGCATTTTATTACCTTCTATCATATTAGAAGCTATTTTGATTGGTGAAAGTGATAAAAGCCTGAGTTGGAAAAATCTCTTACTAGGAATATTATTTACAGCCGGGACAATGTTGATTTTTAGAATGAGAGTCGCTTACTTAAAAATTAGAAGTTAAACATGAGGTGGAATTTCTAACGGAGTTTCGTACAAGCGTTAATTGGCAGGGCTTTGAGATTTCTTCTTTAAATTTCCTACTCATTCGCTACTCAAACTAGATGAATCTTTTCCTAAATCTTAGATATTTAAATAGATAATTGCTACCCATTTTCTACTCAGCTAATTTAATATGGTAAAAATCACCATATTTTAAAAAATGGCAGAACCAACATTAACGGAAGTATTTGGAGCCGGTGCAACACAGACCGCCACCACAATCACGATCACGAAGGCTGATTTGCCAGGTCTAACTCCGTCTGCAAATAATTCGGCTGAGTCTCTACTTGCAGCTATAGCTCTGAAAGGGCAGGCAGGGCTAACCCAGGTGACATTTGACACGAATATTGACCAAAGCTTGTACTTGGAGAATGGATTCTCATCATTCACTACCAGAGGTGAAGCAGGGGTGAGTTATCGAGTGGATCAGGTGACTATCAACTTAGCCAAAGTTGATAGTGGAGCAACTCTAGACCCAGACGACTACTAATGACCTGCCAAGCGGGCGAAACCGCCCGCGTTACATTTCCTGATGATTCAACGGCAAGCTTTGACGGACCGATAGATATTAAATGTGAGGATGGGCTTTTACTACCAGAAAGGATAAACGTAGATATATACGTCACATACAAATTCAGAACTTATTACGGCACTCAAACTCCCAAGCTGTTTTACGATACGGAGCGAAATACCCAAACCTCTACCACCGCTGGATATACTGCCTACACACCTGTCCTCGGTACTAGATTCCGATCTCAAGGGGACAGCATCATATTTGAGATTCTGTACTTTGCTACATCTCAAGCTACCGAGCCTTCATGGTTTCGGTATGGCTCGGTAAATTCAACTTACCAAGAATTTTTGAGTTGCAATATTACAGCGATTAAGCCAAGGTCTGCCCCAAACAGCGATGACTTAAAAAAGAAAATAATCACAGTTTCTCGAAATGGCATAGAGCTATTTAAAAACCAGTATGAAAGCTGTAATTTCAATGTTGAATGCTTGGCTCCTTGCCCACCAAATACGATGGAGTGCGGCGATTGTTGCTTACCGTGCGACACCATATTTAATCAATTATCTTCAGTTCTGGCGGTTTTGAAAAATATTAAATAATTATGAGTAGTTGTGATGAGATTTCGGGTCAGATTGCGGCGTTAAGCGCGGCAGTATCTGCTCTGAACGGCAAGTTTGCGACCAAGCAGGAATTGGAAGAAGTAAGGAATGAATTAAATAAATATATTCCTAAATCCGACAGACAAAATATTATTAGTCAAGCCGTAACTGAAGCATATAATTCAATTCTTGCTCTTATACAAAGCCTTCTTGGCGATAAAGGTTTGGAGCAAAGAGTTTCGGCGTTAGAAAATCTGATGTCTACTGTTCTGTCACAATTAACCGCCACAAAAGGTATTGCCAATCAAGCGTTAGCATTGGCGAAACAAGCTTTAAATATGGGAGGGAAGCCGGGTCCGAAAGGCGACAAGGGTGAACCTGGTAAGCAGGGTCTGCAAGGTGGTAAAGGTGATAAGGGTATTCCTGGTAAGCAGGGTCTGCAAGGTGGTAAAGGTGATAAGGGTATTCCTGGTAAGCAGGGTCTGCAAGGTGGTAAAGGTGATAAGGGTATTCCTGGTAAGCAGGGTCTGCAAGGTGGTAAAGGTGATAAGGGTATTCCTGGTAAGCAGGGTCTGCAAGGTGGTAAAGGCGACAAGGGTGAACCTGGTAAGCAGGGTCTGCAAGGTGGTAAAGGTGATAAGGGTATTCCTGGTAAGCAGGGTCTGCAAGGTGGTAAAGGCGACAAGGGTGAACCTGGTAAGCAGGGTCTGCAAGGTGGTAAAGGCGACAAGGGTGAACCTGGTAAGCAGGGTCTGCAAGGTGGTAAAGGCGACAAGGGTGAACGTGGACTTAGAGGTTTGAATGGTGATGGATCCGAGAATTCACAGCAAAATAATAACGACTTGGCATCTATCAAGTCTAGGCTTAGTCGCATAGAGTCATATATAACAAAACTTGATTACGCAGGTAGAAATTTATTAAATTTAGTGCCTATTATCAAGGAAGAAATAATTAGCTTTGTCGCATTAACTCTCGAAGGCTTTTTAGCAGGATTATTGAAATGACAATACCATCTGACCCTTCTTTTGTCCGAATTCCTAATACAGTACAAGAGGCACTTAAGGGCTATCGAACCTCACGAAAAGTCCTCACTAATGGAATAACTGACGTAAGAAATACGACGAAATTTGTTAACAAACAGAGACTGGAAAATATTAAATTAACCAAAGATTTAAAAAAAGTTTCCGACACTGTACTTGATAAAATACCTGGCGGTAGCGCACTTGCAAAAGCAGGAAAAGCAGGATTGGCATTAGGAGGAATTGCTGTTGGTCTTGGGGTTTTTGGAATTGTTTTAGCTGATTTATATTGGCTGAAGCCATTACTTCAAAAAGCTCAGGATTCATTCAATGATTCAATTGCCAAAGATTTATCTAAGACTCTCACTCAGATAACAATCAATCGCTCGAAAATCAAGAACCTTGAGTTGAGTGATCAGCGAACCAGGGACAGAGTGTATAAGGTCGAGAAAACCCTGGAGCCTGTGAAAAAACAGGCTAATGATGCCTTGTATGAAACTCGTGAAGGTAGAAAGATATTAGAAGGTAAAATTCTAGAATCACGAAAATTGGGTAACGATGCTTTGTATGAAACTCGTGAAGGTAGAAAGATATTAGAAGGTAAAATTCTAGAATCACGAAAATTGGGTAACGATGCTTTGTATGAAACTCGTGAAGGACGAAAATTAATTGATTCTCTTTTAAGTAAATACAATGAGTTAGCCTCAAGCATTAAGCAAGGACTGGGTGATTCAATTAATACCACTATTAATAATTTAAAATCTCAAATAGAATCCTTGAAATCAAAGGCTGCGGAAGCTGATAAAAAAAATGAATCACAAGATTTATCAATTAAATCAGCCGTAGAACAAACCAAAGCATTGTCGCAAGCTTTTGATAAAGTTCCCAAAGGTTCAGACCTTCTTGCTATTAAAGGTGAATTGGATTTATACAGGAATTCCAGTCAATCTCAAATAGATGCACTTGGGGCTGCGAATGCGACGCTTGCAGGTTCTATAAATGGTTTAGCTTCCAACGATGCCAAATTAGCTGCATCAATTGACAAAGTCTCCAACAAAGTTGCGACACCCGATTTATCACCTCTCCAGAAAGAGTTAGACGATAAATTCAAGGGATTTGTCACGCAAAATAATAAAGACCTGAACATTAGAGACTTGAAGCTCAAGGATTTAACTAAGTCTGAACTCTCTAAGGAATTCGATAAAAAGATAGCTGATTTTGAAAAGCTATCAAACTTATCCAGTGAAAAAAGATTTGAGGAATTTAAGAAAGAGAATGACGCATCTTTAACTAAGTCTGAACTCTCTAAGGAATTCGATAAAAAGATAGCTGATTTTGAAAAGCTATCAAACTTATCCAGTGAAAAAAGATTTGAGGAATTTCAAAAAGAAAATCAACTTGCCTTAAATCCAAAAATTAATGATTTAAAGAAAACCGATACTTCACTGAAAGGTGAAATTGATGATTTGAATCAACAATTAAAAAAGGTCGGAACTGATATTAAAGGATTGGATACTAAAATTAAGGAAAGGGAAAAGGTGGATATAGAGGCTAACGAAAAACTCGATAAAATGATTCCATTAGTCAGCGGTATACCTTTTATTCCGGCAAAGGTGGTGGATACAATTAAGCCGAATATTCCTACTCTTCCACAGATTAATAATGAGGTAGGTAAGGCGGTATGTAATTCGTTTAATGGTGGGTGTGGTAAAGCAGCACTTGATAAGCAAGCCGCGCAAATAAATAACTCCGACAAGGTAAATAACAATGATTTATTCAATAAATTAAATGCAGGAGCGAATGCTGGACTGCTGGCTGGACAGCAAGAGATTTTGAAGCGAATTGGCAATTTTATTCCTGGTGGTTTATCGGGCAAGTTGATCGATGGTTTCAAGTGGTTGCAGGTTGACAGAGCCTTGAATATACTTACATTTGGAGCTACGGTACATAATGCCGCGATGTTGAGCAACGACATTTTGCAAACATTAATAGGTGCGATGACTAATGTTTTAACATTAATTATTCCCAAGGATGATGCTGGTAATGCATTTAATATTGGTGAAGCAATAAATGGAACTGTTGAGTCGGTTGTAAAAGGAATTGTTGGGGAAGAGAATTATACTAACCTGACCAATGCTTGGGCTAAGGCGAATCGAATTTACCAAGCTACTACCAATGTTTTAAATAATGTTTTTGACCTAGGGAGTACAATTACAAATGCGTTGGAAATTGTCGGTGGACAGCAAGGACTAATAGGCAATGCACTCAGATTATGGGGAGTTGTGGGAGAGAAAGCGTATAATTGGATGAATCCAAGTCCTAGTTATGATAACCAGATTCTAATTAAGCTAGAAAAATTAAATCAAACTGCCTCTACAGTTCAGATGGTCACTCAAGTCCCTCTAGATGTTATTTCTTCGGTTAACAACCTTACGGAATCAGCTACAGAATTAGTAAAAGCTGTCAATCAAGACGAGGGAGCTAAAGATGGAATAAAATCCGCCGATGCTAAGAAGGTTAAGGCGGAAAATGAAGAATCCAAGAATCTCATCGAATCATTTCCTGAAATAAATTTAGAGGATATATTTAACGCTAATGATTAATATCAAGGAAATATTGAATGACCCAAAACTTACCTGAGAACCCTGGCAGCTTTGAACACCTACAAAGTGTTTATCGAGTGCAATTCAACAAGCAGGTGGCACTTTACTTTAAAGACTTAGGAGACAGTTGGGAACCTACGGTAGCGACACCCCGTGACAGGCTCAGAAGTGCCTGTACTATGACCGATGAAGATAACGCTTTATGTATGGAACTAAGACATAAATTGTTTTACGACGTACTGGGATATGGACGGGCTAACTTGGCAGTAGTTTTTGGTAGTAGGCAAGAACTAGCACCTCCAGTAAAAGGGCATCCGATAGTTTATTTATATTTCTCTCAAGATGATGAATCGGTAGCAAAAGGATTTTCTAAGGTCGATGCTTGCTATAGCTTCAGATTAATGAAAGAAACCGAGGCGACCATAACAGAAGCGAAGGCGAGAACATTAGGATTAGAAATAAAAAATTTATTTATTAGCGGGAAGCAGGGAATTCGATTAACTAAAGGTAAAAATCAATATATTTATTACGATAAAGACAACGGTTATAGACTAAGGGTTTACTCCAATAGCGAACAAGACGGCGTGGATATTATTAAGAAGATGTTGCAGCTAACTAATACAACTTTTGACGGTGACCGATTGACCGTATCCACTCCCAAAAGACCCAACTATAAGAAGACGAAAACACACCTAGCTTATGGAAAGCAGCGGCAGGTGAGACGATACCGTCCAACAGCCAATGTATTCTTCAGGTATGCATATATGGAAGTACCCGGTAAAGACGATCCGGTTATTCTGGTCGATACAACTTACAGGCTAGAGGGATTAGTCTTAATTTAAGTCCCCACTCGTCTCAGAAGCAGGAAGCATTATATGTTTCCATGACTTACAAAGACTAAAAAAAGTGAAATAGACTGGACTGGAACAGATAGTTAAGGTAGACATAATGGCAGAACCTAAAGCTGCTGGTACAAAAACAACCTATTTTATTGAATTGCCTAACAACAAGGTAGCGAAAATCAAAGCGAAAAAGACATCTGTGTCCGCAGTAGCGACCTCCCTTGGTTGGGATGAATCCGCCACCGGTGAAGTGCCGAATGGGAAAACATTGGTTGGGTCGGGAACCGCAGACGCACTTCTTAACGGGTGTTTCCCTATCGCACTTTATTACAGCAAAAGCGGAAAGGATCGACGTGCGGTCGTGCTATGTTCGCCAACAAAGGCAGACACTATTGCGGCAGAGGCTAAAACTAAGACCTATTTGGGGCAAGATATCATCAGAGTTTCTGCTGTACGTCGCCGCAAATTCACCTACTAATTTTTTACTAATCTTTAAAAAACAGAAGGAGCTTTGATGAATGGCACAAGGATTTATAGTTGTCCGCAAGAGTGGTACTGGTACAGTTGATGGCTACTGGGATGGGACATCATTCGTTGATTCAACCGAACCCGATGCTGTAGACAGTAGTGATTTCATTGAGAACCAGACTGACGCGCGGTTCATTCAAGGCAGCGTTCAAGCTCAGAACGTCAATGCCGACGTAGCATATGTGGCGGCTTCTTCTGACATCACAATTGTGTAGAAGGGCTAATTATGGCTGTAATCTGGAACAAGATTTTTCAAGCTAGTTATTATAATCTTCATAGCAATCCGCGTCCGGAAATTTTAATCCTAGCTCCTATCACCAGTCAGATTATCGCCATAGAACTCTCAAAGATAGGTGGCTGGGATGAAAACTTTTTGGGCTGGCTTTGCCCTTTTAATACAATCCCAGTTTCGCCTCAAAAAAGATTTTATTCTACTTGGAAAAGACTATATCTTGGCTCTCAATTAGTAGCGTTAAGTAAATCTGAACAGGCTGGTAATTTGGAGATAAAACCTCGACTATGGATACCAGACATTAGCGTGACTATATGGGCTTCTTCTTGAAAAAAAACTTATTTTTACTGATTCTCTTTTTTATATTTAAAAATAATGGCTGAAATACTTGGTATCATAATTGGCGTAATTGGACTTCTAATTTCCGTTGGTAGTTGCATCTTTTGGTGGAGCGAGCAACGTACAAGAAGTGAAACTAAAGCCTATGCCGCTCAGAGAGAATTCGTACACATTAAAAATTCTCTTTTGCAGCTAACCAGTAATTTAGCGAATGATCATCAGGATATTGAGAGACGGCTCGACGATATCCGGGATGATCTGAAGGAGATAAAAATTAGTAGGGGTGTGTAACGGTAAAACTAAAATAATCTCAACTGACCATCCACAATTCCATCTGGGTTTGTGGGTGGCTTTTTCTTGGGTGGCTTTTTCTTGGGAGGAATCAATCCCAATTCCTCAAAAGCTTTTCTACGCTCACTCAACCAAATTTTATAAGGGTGCATTGCACGCGTGCCGAAGGGGTAAGCGGCATCAATTGCTTTTTTGATTTGAACGCGATCGCATTCCAGTGGCAGTTGTGCGATCGCTTTTTCGATAGCGGCGCGTGCTGCCCAACGCCACGGACTAGTCATATTTTCTCCAGCTGATGTGCAAAGAAAGGCTTCATAATACCCTTCTGATTAGGAACCTTAACGAATATCGGTCCCTGTCCCGGCATGACCGAGGTAACTGTCCCAACCTGACCCTTTTTCTTACCAATTAGAATTTTCACCGTATCGGATTGGCGTATTTCCACATACCAAGATTCCTTGCAGCATTTCAGATCATGAAACTTAAGGCTGTATATTCCCTTCCTCCCATGAATGGTGCAACCACACTCTTCATCCTGATCATAAATAGTGTGAACTGTGACTTTGGCTTTTAGGGATTGACTCCAATAAATTCCCTTTTCCATAAAGTGTGGAATTTTTGCGTGGTCAATAACGGGACGCATCCCCTTGATCGCATTTTGCTCTGGGGGTGAAAGGCACGCCCAGACTTCTTTTTTAAATTCATCCGTCCAAGCCTCAGTTAGTTCCGATATCATCTCCCAGGATTCCTCACGCAAAGCTTCCTTCAGTAATTCGGCGTTTGCTGCGGGGTCGTAAGTTAAGTCTGGGGGTGTCGTTTCTAGCTGTACTAGTTTTGTACCAAAGTGATCAGTCGGTTTAGAAGTGATCACTTCGCTGATCACTTCTTTTTCCTCTATTTGCAAGGGTTTGAGGTCGATGTGATCAATAACGGCCATAACGGCCATCTGTTCAGAGTTAATTTTATTTTCAAGCTGTTCAGATGACTGATCACTTGGCCGTTTTTGATCACATCTCCCAGAACCCGCTCCCTGACTGAATGGAGATGTGATCAACGATGTGATCAGTTCTTGATCACATTGATCACTTCTATTTCCGAGATAATAAACAATGGCTCGCTTATCCCGTCTTGATCGTCCAGAATTAACCAACCCTTCCCCAGCGGCTCTTCTTAGGTCACGGCGAATCGAATCTTTATTACTGCCCAACACTTCAGCTACTTCTGCGGCTTCAAACGCTATCCCTTTGTTCTTCTGCAAAAACTGCAAGCAACGCTGCATGTTGTTCGTGCTTTGACTAGAGTTGTAACCCATGATGCTATCCTCTAGCCTGCCTGCGAATTTCCAGCCCCAAGTTTCATCGTCGTAGTTAAATTTATATTTACCTGGACCACGACTGCGGGTCTTTTCAATTTCCAGTGTGTTGAAGTCCCCAATCTCGCTTTGGGTCTTGGTGAATTTCCAAACCTCATCAACTGTATTCCTGATTGCGCGACTACCTCTCATGTCACCGCCCGCGTTGGAGTGGTGAATTACTAGGAACGAACAATTAAATTCTTTGGCAATGTGGCGGAGGCGAACCAGCGGACGGGCATATTCAGCCTCTTTTTCTGAGTAGAGGCTATCAACTGATATTGAGGTTAGGGAATCTATTATTACTAGTCGTGATTGATGCTTTCTTAACATTGAGCGAAGTTTACCAAATTCATTGGCGCTCCACTCATCACAAATTGTCAGCTTGCCAGCGCAACTCTCACTCAAGAAATCTTGCATTTCTAAAAGCTTACTGGTATTTCTCGGTCCCTGGTCAGTTTCTATCAAAAGGGTGTTCATGGGAGCAGAATTTGTACCTTCATAGGCGAAATCTCCACCTGTTACCATGTGTTTAGCCAAGGTAAAAGCTAGTCGAGTTTTACCTACACCACCGTCCGCATAAAGGGCAATGACTGATTGATTAGGTACGAAGCCAGGTATTAACCAATCTTGCTCACTTTGTCCGTATTTAAGGAAGTATTCTTTAGCAGAATAAGTAGTGGTAACGTTTCTTGAATCCAACCATTTAGCGTGAAAATCCAGTAATTCTTTCTTGCTGCTGAACTTCCATTTTTTAGATAACTTCCTCATTGCCCAATCGCGCTGGGCTGAGTTTTCAATGTCCTCAACTTCTTCTAAATCTTTACAAAGTTGTTCAAAGGCTACATCGTCTATTTTGTTCCAGTACCCTTTGGCCTTGGAATTTCTCAGTTGGGTAATCTGAAGAATTTGTTGCTCTAAATCTTCTAGTATCCAAGCCAGTGGTTTTTCAGTATCTTGTGCATGGGCTTCAAATTTTGGAGAAAGGCTAAACAACTGCCTTCTTATGAATTTTTCGCTGATTAAGTCAGACAGTTCTTCTATGCTGTCCGTGCTTATGCATGAGTCAAGTATTCTAGTTAGAGCGCTTCTGCCCCCAACGTCAGCAAGCTGTTTATTATTTTGCAGTAAATTGGTTACTGATAATAGATTGACCTCTTCTTGTCGATCATGGAGTTCAATACAAGCCGAGTATATCGTTCGGTGAGACTGGACATAAAAAGCTTCTGCAGGAAGGGTTTTAGCTACTCTGTAAATAGCTTTTGGGTCTAAGAGCAGTCCACCTAATACGGCTGATTCACATTCGATATTGCTTGGAGGCATTTGTGTTGAGTACATTTAAATACCTCTCCTGAAAATGCTATAATTGTTAACAGATGTACGCATATTTTTTTCCTGAAATTTAGATGGGCTAACCGCCCTTTTTTTTTACTTAAAAACAGTCTTCAGAAGTTTGATATTGTCTTTCCTGTTTTAGATATTCGATGATTCTCTCAGCCAGAAAAGCGCGGTCGTAGTGGTTGATTCCGCGACAAGACAATGAAACTAACAGAATTTTAATTTCCTTGTCATAGCGACAGATTTCACACCAATCAGGACTTTGAAGGAATGCAATAAAACTGCGTGCTAAACACCTTACTTCTTTGTGGGTGTAGAGTAAATTGTGTTCATTATTTTTTGAGATGTCTTCTAGTATTCGCTCGAATCCTATTATTGTGTCGTTCATCTAGTAATTGGTAATTGGTAATTGGTAATTGGTAATTACTCCAGCACTAGGGAAGGAGTAATTTATCTGCTTCTAATAACCGCGTCTCAAGTCATCAATTATTTTTTCTAGATACCAAGCGTTAGACATTCCCGGTCTACTACGTCGCTCTTGTTCTACTAGCTTTCGTACTTTTGACCTGTCATCTTTGACTAAAGAAAGTAACTCCTTTTGTAATTGAACTGTTCGGTTGCTAGATTCCTCTTGTCCTTGCTGCTGTTGGCGATTTAACCACGGATTAGTAAGGTTGAAACTCAAAACACGTCCTAATGGGGCTGGTAGCAATTTCACCAGAAAATAGATGAGTAACCGAAATGCGATAATAATTACCAGAGGGGAAACGATGAAGAAAAACAGTGCTATCGTCGAAACATCCATAGTGAGTTAAGCAAATAAGATGAGCTTGATTCACTATGTCTCCCTAAATTCACGCATCTCAGTGATTTAGGTCATGTTCACAAAAAAAAGGCGATCGCCTAAACGACCTCCTTAATCACTGGTTAGAATTTCATAAATATTGGATCTAAGCTCAATAACTTCTTGGTTAAAAACCGCCTGAGATTCTTGCGATTCGGTTAGGCGTGTTTTTAGCCGTTCTTGATGAGCGCCGACGTACTCGTTATATTTTTCTTCCAGTACCGCAAGTCGGCCTAGGATTTTCCCAAGATCAGCATTTCCTTTTCTGTCTCCATGGGGCTGGAGTGCAGTGGGATTATTCCCTTCGCTATCTGCCTGATTAGTTCCGATCTGTCTAGTCCCATTGATTCCGCCACAAGCCGAAAGTTCTCCCAGTCGACTCTCTCTATCCTGACCGTCGCTCGAATTTCGTCTGATATTGTCCTTGCCATGCTCCACCATCATGATAGTGATTTCCCTATTGTACGAACATTAATGACCCTGTGGACAAGAAGTTGTTGACAACCTTGTACGAACAATATACCATGTTTTTAGTACGAACAGCAATGAACATTGAATCGTACAAAGCTCCCTCCTGAAACTCGGTGAGAGTCAACCCTTATGCTGATGGCAGTATTACCACTACCTGCCAGACAATCACCCCCACAGGACACCTATATAAACCGGAGCAAGTTCCATCAACGAGTTAGTTCTCCTACCAAAACCAGCGCGAGGGGTAGGGTTTTTAAACAACTGAATAAATAACTAATAATTCAGTAATAACCAAGGAGGATACTTTTTGATACTTGATGTTTATGCCAATGGATCATTGTTTTTTTCCTGGGGAATATTTTCTATTGTTTCCTGTGGCTGTCAGTCTAGGTCTTTCCCCTTTGGCTGGTTCAGCTTTTCAATCTCAATCAATCCGAAAATCAAATCATGAATAAATTAATCATTGAGTTAGAAGAATCATTTAAGGATTCAACTCTGCTTATTGAATTCTTCTTTCACATTCACCCATTAGGTGGTGTTTTTATTGTTGGCTTGTTCGTGTTCGGTCTCGTAATTGGATTGGTTATTTGATTATGCAAACAAGAAAAGAAGATTCAGCATTCGCTCATTTTGATGATGAGTTTGGAGTTCTTCCTGGCTTATCAAAACGTGAATACTTCGCCGCAATAGCGCTACAAGGTATTCTTGCTAATCCTGAGTTCATGTCAGCTATGGCATGTCAGCTAGCAGTAAAAAAAGCCGATGAATTGATTTTTGAACTAAACAAAACAGATACCTAATGAGAAGAATGAAAATAAAAACTACAAGATTAAGTAACCTTTTCTATCAACGTCAAAGGTTCGTCAAAATAATCGAGCTTAGACGATGGTTTAAACACTCTAGCAAGACTTTAATAGTGAGGTACTAAGTGATTCATTTACCTTGGATTGTTTACACAGAAGTAGACCATAGTTACCGGATTGTTAGCAGTTTAGGTACTAGAAGTGAGGCAGAAATGCACAAGCAAGGTCTTAATAGACTGAGTAAATCAAAACCTTACAAAGTTTGTTTTGATAATGTCTTAGAAGTTTCAGCTTAGTTTAGTGGTAATAGTTTCAATATATCTGCATTCTATTTTTAGTAATGCAGATATAATCTATTGAGGATAGCAGACATCATAACTTGTTACAACTGCATTTACATTGAAGTTAGAGCAACGCCTGAAGGTGTAGATTCTAAAGACACTTGTACCAATCCAGAGGGTGAGGGATACGAGAAGAATGATTTCAACCCCTACGACGATGATACTGATTGCGAACATTTCACCTGGGACGAGAACCCTTCTGTAGAGGATTAAATGAAATGAATAGGATTCACGGTTACGGGTAGTGAGCCGTTCAACAGCAACGTCAAAGAATTAAGAAGAATACAAAGACATCAACTGACTTACGGTTTTCTTTCTTTTACCTTTGCAAGCTTTAGAAACAAGTTCCGAATTCTTGGTACTCAAGCACATCAACTTACGTACACTTTAGTGGTTACAGCACAATACAATTCACCTAAAAGATTTAGGCGACGCAGAAGAGGGAAATTCCGGAATTTAAAAAAGTTGTACAACAAGGATTAATTTAATGGCAGTAACCAGCGACCCTAAATCTAAAAAATTAATCATCCGGTTTAGGGTCGCTGGTTACGCTAAACAGTTCTACCTTTCCACCGGGCTAAAAGATAATAAATCAAATAGAGTCGTTGTAGAATCGCGCTGGGAATTCATTCAGCGCGAAATTTCTTTAGGTGAATTTGACCCTACTCTTGAACGTTACAAATTTGGTGACAAGAAGCCAAAAGTAAAACCCAAAGACAATAAAATTACACTTTCTGAATTGTGGGAGAGGTTTACCCAATTCAATCAACAATTCTTAGAAGCTACTACCATAGATGGTTATAGGTTTACGTCCCAGGCTATCAGTAAACTACCAAGTGAACCACTAAAAATCAAAGATTATCTTCTAGAAAAATATAGTTATTCAGTTGCGAGAAAAATTTATGCTGACTTATCCCGCTGTTGTGGGTGGGGTATTAGTTGCGGTTTGGTCAGTGAGAATCCGTTTCAACCTCAATTACCCAAACTGAAAAAATCATCCAGGGAAGAATTAGCAGCCTACACCCTTAAACAGCGAGATTTGATTATTTACACTTTTGAGCATCACCATAAATTTTCACATTACTCAAACTTAATTAAATTTCTATTCTGGACTGGGTGTAGACCCGGTGAAGCATTCGCCTTGACTTGGAAGGATGTTTCCAGCGACTGTACCAAAATTACCATCTCCAAATCTTACGCTTCAAAAATTAGACTTACCAAGGGAACCAAGAACGGAAAGCGGCGAATTTTTCCTGCTGCCACTGGTGGCAAGCTGCAAAATTTACTTTTGGAAATGCGATCGCCTCATTCAAACCCAGATGACTTAGTTTTTTGTAGCGTCGGCGGAAAGCAATTAACTTTAAAAATTTTAGATAAAGTTTGGCGTGGACATCAAACACGGGAATATTTTTACCCAGGCGTGGTCAGAGAGTTGGCATATAAGAATCAACTTCCATATTTAAAGCTTTACTCAACCAGACATACATTTGCGACTTGGGCGATAGCTTCCGGTTCTTCTCCCGATAAAGTCGCGTACTGGCTTGGCGATAATGTGTCCACAATATTGACTTACTACTGTCATCCCGAAGTGAGTAAAGCTGATTGTCCGGATTTTTGATTACTGATTTACCACTCAAATCCTACTCAATCACCACTCAAAGAACCGCTGGGAAGGCTTTTATAATTGGGGTGGAATTTCTAACGGGATATTACCTAAAAGACCTTTGCGAAAATCGGTGATTAGTGTTCTAGCCGCACGTTCGACATCTCCTTTGTAGCGATGTTCTGCTAAAACTTGCAAATATGCTTCACCTGTATGAATAATGGAGTCAACTTCATAGCGTGAAAGCAAAGGGTGTGTGGGTAACAAATGAGGATGGGTTTCTTGAAGTTGATTGACTATATCTACAAAAGCGGCGGCTATTAATTGATTATCGTAAGAGGCTTCACCAATATCGTCACAAATGGCTAATTTCACTGCTGCGACTTGATTTTCCATTCTTGAGGGAATAACACCGGGAGCATCTAGCAATTGTAACTGATCGGAAATTCGCACCCAACGCAATTGACGAGTAACACCGGGACGCGCAGCACTTTCAACCACTCGTTTTCCTATCAGCCGGTTGATTAATGCTGATTTACCGACATTGGGAAAACCAATAACTACAGCACGAACAGGACGGGGTAACATTCCGCGATCTTTTCGGCGTTGATTAAGTTCTATTCCTGCTGTTTGTGCGGCTTTAGTTATGGCTGTGATACCTTGGCCGTGTTGAGCATTGGTAAAATAGGGGACTTGTTCCTGGCTTTTAAACCAGTCTATCCACTGCGATCTCACTTGTGGCAAAATCATATCCAATCGGTTAATCACCAGTACCCGTGCTTTAGTTCCTACCCATTCATTCATTTGGGGGTGATTTGTTGCTAAAGGAATACGCGCATCTCTAACTTCTAAAATCACATCTACCCGCTTTAGCTGTTCTTTGAGATTTTTTTCAGCTTTGGCAATGTGACCGGGATACCATTGAATGAGATTTAATTTGTAGTTTTGAGTTATTGACATTGGTAATTTGTAATTTGTTAGTTGTCAGTTGTTTTTTATTAATGAACAATGACTAGTGAGATTGATGTAGAATTAAACGGTTGCCGTCGGGGTCGTAGGCGTAAACTTCTCTTCCGTGGGAAGCTGTAGAAATCTCTCCTGGTGGAGAATAGCCTAAATATTGTAAGTGAGTTATGGCATTTTCTAAATTACTCACTTCTAAACACAAACTTAGCGGACTTTTGGCATTAGTGGTAAATTCTGATTCATAATTTTTTTTTGGCTGAAAAATCCCTAAGCAGAGGCTAGAAATTTCAAACTCAGCATAGACACTGGAAATAAGGTTTTTTGGTTCTTGTTCCAGCACCTGGGTATAGAAATTCACCAAATTATCAAAATTAACAGTTGCAATGGTGACAAGTGCGTGAGTGTATTGCATATTTATTTTTACCATAATTTTTAGGGGCAGGGTTTACCTACCCACTCTTTCCTAATTAAATCGTATCTGGGTCAATTCCTAATTCTCTGAGTTTAGCTGCTAAACGTTCAGATTTTTGCTTTTCTTGTTCAGCGAATTCCTCAGGAGTCAGGATGATCAATCCTTCTGCTGTAAAATAGCGCAATTTATTTTCATGAATACCTAAATATAAACTTAGCTGCTGACTCCATAACCAACCTTGGGAGTTATTTTCTATAGGTTGATAAGTACCACCAACCAAAATAAACCCAGCAAATTCTAGATTATTAGGGTCAAACCAAAAATATTCAGGAGTACGAAATATATCTTGATAAATTTGTTTTTTAAGACCTTTATCAACCGATGCTGTTAAATCTGAAATCAGTTCGATAATAATATGGGGATATCTACCATATTCTTGCCAAACTACCCAACTTTTACGAGGTTTTCGTTCAGTATCTCGGACAACAAAAAAATCTGGGCTACGAAAGTCTTCTGATTTATGTTGATGTAGACTATAGTGAATAGTTGAATTACCAGAAACATAAAAATCATTACGGTTTCTCCACCACAATTCTAAACATTGGATGAGCAGAATGATCTGGCGCAAATGTGAATCGCTTTCTAATGGTCGTTCATCACTATATAAATCTCCAGTGGGAAACATGACATCTTGGAAAAGTTCATTTTCTAATGGTGGTTCATCACTATATAAATCTCTGGTGGGAAACATGACATCTTTAGGAAGTTCAAAATCTAATGGTGGTTCATCAATGTATAAATCTCCAGTGGGAAACATGACATCTTTGGGAAGTTCAAAATCTTGAGATATAGACATAGCAAGAAGTTGTTTGATAATAGAACTTTAGAGTATCAGGAGAATTGACAGATTACTAAATCCGTATTTATTCTGCTAGATTAAGCATAGTACTGAGACACAGATTTGTCAGTAATTTTCTAAAAATTATTCTCTAATTTAGTAAATATCTATTCAGTACTATCTTCGACAACACACCATCAAACTCTTACTTTTTGGTGCGGTGCGGATAACTGACCAAATATAATTAAGCACCTTGAATTTTTCTTTCATAACCTACCCATTCTTTATCCCGCAAGATATATTTTTGAATCTTGCCTGTGCTAGTTTTAGGAAGAGTAGTAAATTCTATAGCTATTGGACATTTAAAAGCAGCTATGTGACTACGACAAAATTGGATTAATTCTTGTTCAGTGACTTGCATATCTTCTTTAATAGTCACAAAAGCTTTAGGAACTTCACCTCGTTTTTGATGAGGTACAGAAATTACAGCACATTCTAATACAGATTCATGACGATAAAGACATTGTTCTACTTCAATACTGGAGACATTTTCACCATTAGTGATAATGATATCTTTCATTCTGTCGCGGATTTCAATATAACCATCAGGGTGCATTACTGCTAAATCACCACTGTGAAACCATCCCCCACGAAAAGCCCATGTTGTCCCATTGGGATCATTATAATAGCCTTTCATCACCATATTTCCCTGCATTACCACTTCTCCCATTGTTTTTCCGTCAGCCGGGATATCTTCCATATTTTTATCTACTACCCGCAACCCATCCCCACTAATATAAGATACGCCTTGACGAGCTAATAATTTACCTTTTGCTTCGTTGTTTAAATTATCCCAATCAGATTGGTATTCACATACTGTATAAGGACCATAAACTTCTGTTAAACCATAAACATGAATAATTTTTGCACCAATAGCAGTAAACTTTTCTATTAATGTGGGTGATGGTGGTGCGCCTGCGGTGGTAATAGTGATAGGTCGTTCTAAACTTTGCGGACGTTCTCTATAGTTGAGGAGAGAAATTAACAAAACTGGTGCTGCATTAAAGTGAGTTATTTTTTCTTGTGCAATTATCTGCCAAACTTTTCCAGGGTGGAATTTTCGCAAACAAATATGAGTTCCACCAATAGCTGTCACCGCCCAAGGGAAACACCAGCCGTTACAATGGAACATTGGTAAAGTCCAAAGATAAACGGAGTCAGGAGTTAAGTTAGTCTCAATTATTTCTCCTAATGTACTAAGATATACGCCTCTATGGGAATACATTACACCTTTGGGATAGCCGGAAGTCCCACTTGTGTAATTAATAGAAATTGTCTCCATCTCATCGGTAATTAACCAAGGCAAAGGTTGAGAATTTCCAGTTTGTAAAAATGCTTCATAATCTTTTCCATCTAAGGGTGTAAAGCCTTCTATATCAATAATATTAATAATATGTTTAACTGTCTTTAATATATTTTGAACAGGGCGAATTATATCTGCTAATTCTGTATCGACAAATAAAAATTTTGCCCCACTATCATTGAGGATATAAGCAACTTCTTCAGGTGCTAAACGAGTATTAATAGAAACTAAAATACCACCCGCTAAAGGTACCGCAAAATGGGCTTCTAGCATCTGAGGAGTGTTGAATGAAAAGAATGCTACACGCTCCCCTGTTTGTATTCCTGCATGACGCAAAGCTGAGGCTAGACAATTGATACGGGTTGCAAATTGGCTATAAGTGAAATGTTGCTGTTCATAGATAATAGCTACTTTGTCTCGGTAGACTTTGGCGTTGCGTTCAATAAAGGTCAGAGGTGTCAGAATCTGGTGATAAACTGCGGCAGAATTCATGATTATTTTTGATAGTTAATAAAAGAGCAGTATTTTATTATACTACCATCATATATTTCGACCTTAGTTATAATTAGTTATAAATTTTTATAGAATTTTGTAGAATATATATTTAGGACTTACGCATTGACAGAACAGACCAAATAAATTTGGGTTTCAGTCTCTTGTAGGGTGTGGTTCGGCAAGCTCACCAACCACGTCAGACTCGATAATTTGACACAATTAACCGATTTTCTACATCTGACGCACCTTAATAATATGTTGTCCTCACAGCAGGCAATAACCAATTATCTTTGATACATATCATGTCCAGTTTGTATAGTGCTGAAGTCCTAATATCTATAAATTGAGTAAGTAAGCGTAAACATTTCTGCTGTATGACCAGATTTGTGTCGATTTATCAAGCCTGAAACAAAAACTTAGCCAGAATTGCAAAAGTATGAGAATATAAAGAAAAGATTAAATAATTTAAACATCATGATAACTGCTAAATTAATGCGACAACTCTGGGCTGTAATCGAATCAACCCAAGTCAGCACCTTACTCCAGTTTGACGATGCAGCATTAGTACAATTGCTCATCCAGCAATTAACAGCCAAGCAAGGTCTGGATATCCAAACAGATAACAGTATTAATACTTATATTGAATCCAAGCTACCCCTAATTCGTGATACTGCTGAAGGGCGACTATCTCTTGGGCAAGGTCATCAGTAGCATAATAAATTGAATGATTACTCATAGCCGAATAGGTTCTCAAAATTAAATCAGTACAAAATGATAAATCACTGGCTAAGTATTGCCCTGGTAGCTTATCTAATGGGAGCGGCAATTGAAGGGGTTAGTACAGTCAGTCAGCTTTCTAATTCAGTGCCAGAGCTAAATCAAGATGCAGAAGACAATACCTCAGAATCTGGTACTTCACGTAATCATAGTTGGCGAGTTGTTGCCGCTATAGCCTCAGTAAGTATTTGTGGAGCTTTTTTCTGGCCTTGTCGCTTATTCCACCGTTCAATTAAAAGATATTTTAACGGCTTTTGATGGTTAGGTTGTGATGATGATAAATAGTGGCAATTCAACAACCATTAAACCTAAATAAGTAATTGGACAAAAATATTTACAGTCATTGCGAGCGAAGCGAAGCAATCCCAGCCCTTGCGATTGCGTCATTCCACTGCGTTCCATTCGCAATGACATTGTGTAATTAATTCTGTCCTAGTACTTAAGGTCTAAACTGGCTTTGAAAACAGTAAATACATTGCTAATTCAGAATTTAGACTTCTGATATTCTTCATTAAGTAGTAAGACTGAATAAAAGAAAAGTTAGTAGTCAGGGCTTTAGCCCTATCAAACCTAGCAAGAGAGCGATAAATCGCTCACTACGACCAAAATTTTATCTTACATTTAATTCTGTATACCTACTTTATCAAATTAGTAGTTAAACTTTGCTAAATTAGAGATATAAAATTTCTCTATTAGCAGAGGTTTGAATATGGCTCATTTAAACCAACGTCGTCCTCAAAATATCAACGGTGAATTTTATGTTGATACCACCTGCATTGATTGTGATACATGTCGTTGGATGACTCCCGAAGTATTCCATCGTGTAGATGAACAATCAGCAGTTTACCATCAACCAACAAACGAAACCGAAAGATTAGCCGCACTTCAAGCACTTTTAGCTTGTCCTACCAGTTCCATTGGTACAGTTGAAAAACCCAAAGATATCAAACTTGCTCAACAAAGTTTCCCCATTTTAGTTGCTGAAAACATTTACCATTGTGGCTATCATTCAGAAAACTCTTATGGTGCTGCTAGTTATTTAATTCAACTTCCTGAAGGTAACATTTTAGTAGATTCTCCTCGCTTCACCCCACCTTTAGTTAAGCGTCTCGAAGAGTTCGGTAAGATTAGTTATATGTACCTGACTCATAGAGATGATGTTGCAGACCATCAAAAATTTGCTGACCATTTTCACTGTCAACGTATCCTCCATGAAGATGAGATTTCTTCAGATACAGAGAATGTGGAAATTAAACTCACTGGTTCAGAACCATTTCCATTAACTCCAGATTTCTTAATTATCCCCGTTCCTGGACACACCAAAGGACACACAGTTTTACTTTATCAAAACAAATTTCTTTTTTCTGGCGACCATCTCGCATGGTCCGACGACTTACATCAGTTGATAGCATTCCATCATGTTTGCTGGTATTCCTGGCCAGAACAGATAAAATCAATGGCTAAATTGGCTAATTACTCCTTTGAGTGGGTATTACCAGGACATGGTAGACGCTTTCATGCTGACACCCAAACAATGCACCAACAAATGCACAAGTGTTTAGAGTTGATGAAAACCTTGTAGGAGTTAGAATATAAGGCATCGTCAAAATATAGATGTCAAATGTTCTGGGCTGATAAAATCGCTGCTGAAGCACAAGGCTACCAGGTAGTTAATGATTCCAAGACTCCTTCAGGTAGAGTACACGTAGGTTCATTACGGGGTGTGGTTATCCATGACGTTATTTACCGTGCCTTGAAACACGCAGGTAAGCCCGTGAAATTCTTGTACGGTGTGGATGACTATGACGCATTGGATACTGTTCCTAAATATTTAGATCAGGAAAAATTCGCACCTTATCTTGGTTTTCCATTGTGTAATGTCCCGTCTCCAGAAGATACAGCTAGTGATTACGCTAAGTATTTCATTGGCGAATTTTTTGAGGTTTTCGAGTATCTAGGAATTAAACCAGAAACTTATTTTTTGCGTGATTTATATCGCACTGGAAAATTAAATTCCTATATCGACACTTTCTTGAAAAATGCTCATCTTGTTAGAGAGGCATATAAAGAGGTAAGTAAAGCCGACCGTCCCAATAACTGGTATCCTTTTCAAGTTATTTGTGAAAATTGCGGCAAAATCGCCACAACTGTAACCACAGATTACAACGGTTCAGAAGTATTTTACACTTGCAATCCAAATGCAACCGACTATGTAAAAGGTTGTGGTCATTCGGGTTGGATTTCTCCTTTTGATGGTAATGGTAAATTACCTTGGAAAGTGGAATGGGTTGCTAAGTGGGATGTGTTGGGTGTAACTATCGAAATGGCAGGTAAAGACCACTCCCAAAAAGGTGGTTCTAGAGATGTTGCTAATTCTATAAGTCGCAAGGTTTTACAAAAGCAACCTCCTTTCCATTCTCCCTATGAATTTATTCTTGTCAATGGCACAAAAATGAGTTCTTCTAAAGGAGTTGGTTCGAGTGCAAGGGAAATAGCGGCTTTACTTCCTCCTGAATTATTGCGGTTTTTGATGTTGCGGACTCAGCCAAGGTCAGTAATCAATTTTGCACCGAATTATGAAACCATCACTCGTTTATTCAGAGACTACGATACTTTAATAAATAAGTATCCCAATTCACCTGAATTAACTGAGGAATTAATGCCGTTATTTTACGCGCAATTAGGTGATGAAATTCAATCTTTCCAACCTTTTGATTTTAGTACGCTGATTTCTCTGTTGCAAGTTCCGCGTTTGAATATTCAAGAAGAGGTTACACAACGCAGTCCACAGCCTTTAAATGAGTATGATCAGCAAATTGTTAATCAAAGAATTGCTGCTGCTCAATTGTGGTTACAAGACTATGCAGATGAGGAAGAAAAGCTAGTTCTCTATTTGGAACAAGTACCAGAAAAAGCGAATGAGTTGACTGAAGAACAAATTGCTTATTTGCAGAAATTGGTAGAGAATTTGCAGAATATTTCTAACTGGGAAGCTGAGGAATTGCAAACTTTGATATTCTCAACTACTAAAGAGTTGCAAATTCAACAAGCGAATGCTTTTAAGGCTTTGTATTTATCGTTTTTAAATAAAGAACGGGGTCCGAAAGCTGGCGGTTTGTTTTCTTATTTAGAGAAGTCTTTTGTGATTTCCAGGTTGCAAGATGTTGTGGCTTTGAATCAGTCTAAATAACGCATCTTTCCTTGTTCCCTGTCTCTGACAGGGAATACATTTTATGAGGCTCTGCCTCTATACAGATTACCAGAAGTCAGAGCCTTCTTGATTGCATTCCCAGCCGGAGACTGGGAACGAGGAAAACTTATCACGATATTCTCCGATTCTGTATGCAGATATTTATCACGCACTTTTCATAATTTTGATAGTAGTTCTTCATGATCCAAATCGAAGACTTTATTCTTAGGTTCCGTCTCTAGATTTTTATCACGCTGTTTAAACTCTTCAAGTAACCTAAAAAAACAGCTTAAAGCATCCTTTTCATCACGGGTAAATAGCAGAATAATATTCGCCCATGAATTGGAAGTTTTCACATTAAAATGTCTTTGTATCCAAGGCTGGAAATTTTCGTAAAAATCGGCATCTTCTGGTTTTAATTCCAAACCTAACTCACTCCGGGCAAATTTATATCCCACTAAAAAATGACGTAAAACAGTAATAGAAGACTTACCAATATACATACCTGGCCTGTCTTTTATTTTTTGCAAAACTTCATATATTCCTCCCATATAAACCTCCTTGCTGTAATTCTGCTTCTTTTACTATAGCAAATCTATTTCAGTGATAGTAAACTCATGACTAAGACAATCAAAATCATTTACCCAATCTTCTCGCGTCATTCCCTCCACTGATAGATTATCGAAAACTCTGTCCAAAACCTCTACTCCATAATGAGTCCCATTATCTGTAATTGAATCAGTAATATCTTGCCGTTCTAAGCGCCAACTTAAAATATATTCATCGTTACGACTCTTTGTTTTTAATTTGAGAATTTTGGCTTTAATATTATTTTCTTTTAACCATTGGTAGATAACCCTGGCACAATCATCACATTGATAAAGATCAAACTTTTGAATAATTTTACCAATTTCTCGAAAAATCTCCTCATCAGATAATTGACTCACCCAAACCTCCATTTTTCAGCCAATTAATCAACCTCCCTATCCCCATTCTTCTAAAAGAACTAACATTAAATAATATAATAAATTCAAATACCTCGACGAAATTCTCTAATCGCTTCTAGGGGAGAAGATAACAAAAGACAACGACTCAATAAAGATAAATCTAATTCTGGTAATAACGCACTGTTAACAATTTTCTCATATTCTTCTTCTCGCAAACAATAAACCTCAAGTGTTCCATCTTCCCAAAACCAAATTTCTGGGACTTTCATTAATTTATATTTTTTCAGTTTGATGGGACTACCACTAGTAATCACTACTTCAATACATAAATCTGGTCTATCTTTATCTATTCGCAAACAATAAGACAAATCTGCTTGATACTCAACTACACCAGGAATTATCTGAGAATAACTACCACTGGGAAAAAATTCAACTTCCTTAATTTCAAAGTAGATGATTAGCAGTGCAGCAATCAAACCACTAATCAACTCATGCGCTTTACCGACACCCACAATTTCTAAAACTCCCTCACAATAAAATAAACGCACCCCTGGTAGATGTTCAAAACCCTTTTGAATCGCTTGAAACCTTTCCCAACTAACCCCACGACGGTAGAAACGTTGTTCCTCCTCCGGTAAACCCAAAGAACCTTCCAAAACTCTAACCATAACCTCTCCTCCATAAAAACTCCGCGAACCTCCGCGTGAACCTCCGCGTTCCTCTGCGTTAAAACATCCCTAAATCAACACCAAATTATCCCGGTGAATCACAGTTTCCGCACCCGCATAACCTAAAATTCCGGCAATATCCCGCGAATGATAACCACAAATTTTTTGTAAATCTTCGCTGTTATAATTCACCAAACCCCGTGCAATTTCGTTACCATTGCGATCGCACAACTGTACTGCTTCCTGATTCTCAAACTCCCCTTCTACAGCCTTAATTCCCGCAGCTAACAAAGATTTTCCTGCTTGCAAAATGGCATTTATTGCCCCATCATCTAAATATAATTTCCCCGTAGGAACCAAACCATAAGCTATCCAGCGTTTTCTCGCTGAAGTTGGTTCTGGTTGCGGTTCAAAATGCGTTCCTATAGCTTCCCCTTGGATAATTTTCTCAATATTGCGTGGAAAACGCCCTTGAGTAATTACAGTTCGCACACCAGCTGCGATCGCAATTCTAGCAGCCGAAATCTTTGTCACCATCCCCCCAGTTCCCCATTGTGAACCTTGTCCCCCGGTTTGGATTTGTAATTCCGCCAATTCTTTCATATTACTAATTAAAGAAATGGGACGGGCATCTGGTACAGTCCGAGGATCTGCTGAATATAATTTATCAACATCCGTCAGTAAAAATAACCAATCAGCTTCAACCAAGCTGGCTACTAAAGCCGAAAGAGTATCGTTATCACCAAATTTCAATTCTTCAACAGCTACTGTATCATTTTCATTCACCACCGGAATTACTCCCAGTCCTAACAGTTCCCGAAAAGTATTATAGGCATTGAGATAGCGACTACGTTGTACTAAATCTGCTCTCGTTAATAATACTTGAGCTATAGGTTGATTTAATGTACTAAATAAATCATCATAAATACGCATGAGCCGACCTTGCCCAACTGCTGCTACAGCTTGTTTGAGGGCTATGGCTTTCGGACGTTCTGTTAAACCCAGCCGCGCACAACCTACTCCGACTGCACCAGAGGAAACTAAAATTACGCGATGCCCTTGGTGTCTTAAATTGCACAGGGTTTCCGTCAAAGTGGCAATAGTGGAAAGGGCTAGTTGTCCTGTTTCTGGTTGAGTTAGGCTAGAAGTGCCTATTTTAACAACTATTGTTTTGGGCATGGGGCATTGGTCATTGGTCATTGGTCATTGGTCATTGGTCATTGGGCAAGAGGTTATTCTCCTCCTACACCCTTTACTCAGTACTCACTACTCGGTACTCAGTACTAAAAATTGTACAGCGCCAATCCCTCTATAGTGAAGGCTGACGCTGTACGGGTTTATATTTATCTGTTATCTGCTAGGGTCTTTTTTGGCTGACCCTGATGTTATTAGCATATATAATCTCTGATTTTTGAGCAGAAGCAAGAAAGCTTAATCATTTCTTTAGATTTAGTTTGCTGATGATTTATCAATCTTTATGAATTTTTGTGTGCTTAGGTGTGATGGAGGCTCCTAATATTTCTGATACCCAAACTTCAAAGTTACGGATGGGATGAGAACGGAGAATGGTATCAGAATGGACAATTGGTTCCACCAAAATGGTAAACATTCCTAGACGATTACCTGCGATCACATCAGTAAACAAGCGATCGCCTACCATACCCACTTCATGTACAGGTAAACTCATTCCGCGTAATGCAGCCCTGATTTTGCGCCGTGAGGGTTTAGCTGCACCCAGATAGTAAGGTAAGTTCAGGGAACGAGCAATACTACCAATTCGCCCTTCGCTCAGGTTATTGCTGACTAAGTACAGTGCAGTGCAAGTACGGATTTCTTCTACCCACTGTTGCAGTTCTGGAGAAGCCTCCTTCACTTTAATCGGCACTAAAGTGTCATCCACATCCAACACCAGCCCTTTCAACCCATATTTTTGGATAGTGTTTGGTGTCAGGTTCAAGACTGAACCTTGTAAAATCAAGTCAGGCTGTAAGAGATTGTTCCAAGCCATAATAATTCGTAATTCTTAGTTCGTAATTAAGTAGAAAAACGTAAATAAACATAGCTGACATCTTACACTAGTACCTACAACCGCTAGAAAATTGATTCCCAGGTGGGTTAATAAACTAATTGGAAATAGTGCAACATATAGCCGTGGACAGGGTGGTTAGGACATCAATTGATAATGAAACTCCCACTACAAGAGGGTTTTACTCCTGACTCCTGACTCCTGACTCCTGACTCCTGACTCCTGACTCCTGACTCCTGACTCCTGACTCCTGACTCCTGACTCCTGACTCCTGACTCCTGACTCCTGACTCCTGACTCCTGAATTATTACTATTTTTCTGTTTCCATTATTAACAAATAAAGTTACTCTATTCTGTAATTACGAGTTCTAAATCATGGGATTTTTTGATTAATAAATTTCCACTGCCAATCAACGTAATCGAGTCAGATTGGCAATGGAAAAATTTCAACTTCACAATTCAGAAATGTTATTTCTAACTATTAGTGTTTAATTTTAAATTCGGATTATTCAACTTGATTAAACAGATGCTCTTCCAATAACGGTTGAACTTTCCGAAACTCTTCAGGAGATAGCAATTCAGGCTTACCCGTATCGGTTATCCGAGCAAAAAATAGCAGAGGATCGAGAGGTGTGTAAACTGCATATTCCTGATCTTCATGGTAAAAACTAGCGAGTAACTGGAGTTGCTCAGGTTCTAAATCTGCCTCGTCATCTTCAATTTCTAAAGTAAAGAGTTCTGATTCTTCCACTGGTGGTAAATCACCCGCCACCGTCAAAGCATAAGCAGTATTTTTAACAACCAGATTCTGCTCAGATAGAACGGCTTGAGCGGTGCTAAAGACTCTGTTGATGGTAGCATCATCTTCTACCAAAATAGCTTCTTCTTCATCACCTTCATCTTGCCATGCAAAGATTTCTATTGGTGAGTCCACTGGCAGAAGTAAAACATATTCTTGTCCATCTACTGATAGCGAATGCTCAACATAACATTCAAGCGATCGCCCACTGTCATCTGTCAAAGTGATAGAACCAAGGTTAGCGTGATCATTTTCGTCAGAAAATTGAGAGGAAGACATAGCCACATTATGTAAATTTATCAATACCCACAAGTATGGAAATCATTGAAATATCTGATGATAGTCAATGTCAACCAAAAAGCTGGATATACAGTTGAGTAATAGTTTTCAGAATACCATGTTAAAAGGTATCAATCCTCAGTAAATGCTACTGATCTATTCGAGGTACTTCGTCTGCTATCTAGCCATTGTTGCAGAATCAAAGCAGCAGCTTTGCGATCAATTAGAGCCTTATGACGCGATGGTGAGCGATTTTCCGCAATCAGCATTTGTTCTGCTTGATAAGAAGTTAATCGCTCATCCATATATTCCACAGGCAATTTGAGCGCTTGAGCCAGTCTAGTGGCAAATTTTTGGACATGGCGAGCCTGAAAACCCAAAGAACCATCCATTGAATATGGTAGACCAACAACCAGAACTTGCACTTGGCGCTCATTCACTATTTGTTGTATTTGCTCTACATCTTCTTTAAAGGATCTGCGCTCAATGGTAGTGATACCTGTGGCAATTAAACCAGTACCATCACAACCAGCCAGACCAATGCGCTTGCTACCGACATCCACCCCCAAAGCTGAGATCAAAGACTTTGATTGCTGCTGAAATATCACGCTAATTTATCTCCTGCTGGGCATCTGTTGGCTCAGATTGGCTAGATGCATCCATATTCAAGTTGTGGCTACCAAAAGAAACAATTTCTGACTTTGTCGGTACAGGTCTGTCTGACTTAGGCTGTGGATGTTTTGGTATCCATGACATCCCTCCTGGTATGGGTTTGCGTGCTGGTTGCAGTCCTTGTAGCACTTCTGGCCATTGAATACCTTCCAAGGAGACAAATTTTGATTCCCGCAGTTTATGCCAAACTGAGCGCGACATAATCAGGGTATGTTCTATGCGTTTAGCCCCAATGCGCTCCAAATATTCCTCCCGCTCTGGCTGATAATCTGAGGAAGCCAGTTGCATACCTTGTTGAGGAAAATCTTGGGCAATGCGAGCTAGTTGAGACAACAATTCTGGATATAACCAAGTATATGCTGGGTGAACTGTCAGAGTTGCCACATGGGGGTTTTCCCCTTTCCGGTCAAGTTGTACCTGAAAATGACCAATGGCGGCTTTACGCTGGGGTTCAAATACATAGCCACTAACAACTTCAGTTTTAGTCAGCCACTGTTTGACAGCATCTGAGAGAACGCCGAATAAACTGGTTTTGAAGTCATGGGTGTGGCGGTCAAACACCTGACGAACTAAAGGAGGCATTGATGCTGTATCTAATTGATATAGCAATGGGGCATCAGCATTACTTACTGGCAATAGGTTCGGTAGGTCTGGTTCAGCTTGTGCTAATTCAACCAACAACTCGGCGCTAATTTCCCAGTATGTCATTTCCGCTAGTCGCTGAAATCCATTTTGCCGATAGAGCGCTAGAGCTTCTAGATCATTAACATTAACTTCCAATAGCCAGGTTCGAGCTTCTAAAATTGACTCAAAGCAATGACGCAACAGTTGAGAGCCGACACCTTGCTTATCAACAGCACGGTCTAACATTACCCTGTCAATTCGCCAAGTGCTGCGGGTACGGTTAAACGGTGAGACTTGAATCATCCCCAAAAGCATCCGTCCTTGTTCTGCCACATAGCCACAGAAGCGGTACTGGAAAGGGTTGGGAAACCAACTCAAAAACTTGAGTAACCCAAACCAGTGGCGCAGCCATTGCATGGTAAAAAATGCTCCTTTGGGAGAGTGGGCTGCGAATGAATCTTGAGTTAGGCGCTCAATGCCATCCAGATCCCGGTATTGGACTGGTCGAATGACAATGCTGAGGTTTCGAGGAAGTAGTGAATTCATTTTGATTCAAGCCGCCATTTAGCCTTTACTAATTGCGATTGGTGAGGTGATGCTGCAATAATCTTAACGGCTTTCCGCTCCTAGCTATTGCTCCAAAAGAGTGATTTTCTTAACTTAATACTTAAAAAAAGCATAAAAAGCAGAGATCGTGAATATACCTTTGGTCTGGAAATCACAACATCTGCTTTTATTTTATGGTAATTCTGGTTAAAATTCTGTATAATTTTTACTGTTTCTATAAACCTTGCCGAGAAACCAGCTTTTCAAAGTTGGCTTGGGTTTGATGAAGTAATTGTTGGCGACTATCTTCTACTGTCTGTTGGAGGTTTGGAACCAAGTTGCGAGCCTGGAGAGTCATGTGCAACTGTAGATGAGCAACATATTCACTGAAATCTTGGTTGTCTACAGATGCGCCCGTTAATAAATTTGATTCCATTGCCACTGTATTCTCCTTTGATAAATTTTGTACAAATTCATAACATGATCAAAAGTTATCATGTTGTTACGTCTAGATTGTAAATTTGCAATGAAGTGTAACGGTTGTTTACAGTAGTCCAGCAGTTAGGATGTTGATGAGAGTTGAGTAGCGAGTCAGAAGTCAGAACAGAGGAGTTGAAGACATTTCTAAAAATTCATAACTCAGTACTCATTACTTAGAATTATGTTGTTTAAACTTAAAACTATCTATAAAGCCATTCAATTTGCTAAAAATTCCCATAAAATTGGAGATTTTGCTATTCTCAAAGCCGAGGTTTTGGGTGCAAAAGTCGATCCGGTAGTAGCCGCTAAACTACAACAGGTTGTAGGATATTATCCGCGTATCGACTTAGATTTATTGAGTCAATATCCTCATGGCACTTTTGGACGAGAATATGCTGCTCACATGAAGGCAAATTCCCTGAAGCCTCTAGATATTAGTCCTGAGATAGATGACATAGCTAGACGCAATGTTTTTAGTCTGCGGTATGTCGTCACCCATGATATTTTTCATGTGTTGCTTGGCTTTGACACTACCTATGCCGGAGAAATTGGCGTTCTGGCCTTTGCTGCCGAGCAAAACTACAGCAAATCACTCAAAATTAGTTTATGGTTAGCTAGATTTTTATATCCTATCCTTGCGCCTCAACAAATCAAAGCAATTTTTGCCAACATCCAAAAAGGTCAAGAAATGGCGAGTCAAGCTGATTTCCTGTTGGGTTATCGCTGGGAAGAATATTGGGAAGAACCGATTAACAAGATTAGACAACGGTTCAAGTTACCAGAAATTCCCACAATAGGATTCGACTAAAATTATTTAGGTAGTAGCGTAGCGATCGCACTTTATGGAGTCATGCTACAGCATTGAAGTTCAGCTGGATAGAGTTTGGGAAGAAAAAATGGCCGCTGCACTAGAATTAAAAAATCCCAATGGTTAACTTACGATAAGTCTCTGGTAAAAGGGTATAAAATAATTTTTTACCATCAAAAACTTGAAAATACTCAGAATTTATTACCAATGTTAAATTTACTTGAATCTGTAAATCCCTGGTTAATTGGTGTAGGTTTAAATGCGATTTTGTTGGGTATAGTGGCGATTATTCCCAAAAAGTTACTCACTCCTGCCGGTATTTTCCATGCTTGGTTACTGGGAATTATCATTTGGGGTACATTAGGTTGGCAAGGATATTTAGTCGTAATATTTTATTTTATCGTCGGTTCAGGAGTGACGCGCATTGGCATGGCGCAAAAGGAAGCGGCCGGAATTGCAGAAAAGCGTTCTGGTGCTAGGGGACCAGAAAATGTTTGGGGTTCGGCGTTAATTGCGGCTTTGTGTGCCGTGGGAGTGTTGCTTGTACCTGATTTAAAGTTTTTGCTATGTTTGGGCTATGTAGCGAGCTTTAGCACAAAGTTATCGGACACGACAGCGAGTGAAGTGGGTAAAGCTTATGGTAAAAGTACCTTTTTGATTACGACGCTGCAACCTGTAGCTAGAGGTACAGAAGGAGCAGTTAGCTTAGAAGGGACTTTAGCGGGTATTGTTGGTTCAGTAGCGATCGCACTTGTGGCTTGGGGTGTTAATTTAATTGATATCTTCGGAATTTTTTGGTGTGTATTAGCAGCATTTATCGCTACAAATTTAGAAAGTGTCATTGGTGCAACATTGCAATCTAAATATACCTGGCTTACTAATGAAGTCGTAAATATCATCAACACATTTATTGGTGCGGTTTCTGCTATCAGCCTGTCCTTACTCTGGAAAAGTATATTTGTTTAAATATTTACCAAAAATTTACCAAAAATTTACCAAAAATTCCTTAAACCCTGACAGCATATTTGCTGTTTTTTTTATATTTACTGCCTCAAAACATACTAAATATTATGTCAATAATTACTTTTGCTGTTTAGCTAATTTTCAGTAAGTTAGGTTAATTTTATAATTATTTATTTTTCACATATCTAATTCATAGAATCTTTATCATTATGAACCGTAATTTTCTACTGTTTTATCTATTATTCAATAGAAAAGTTGTATAGATTTACTAGTGGTTTCTTCATATTTATTTCATGACATCTTCATCATTTTTTACTGTCAACAACGAGCAGATCGACCTTTCTCAAGTGATCAAGTATTTACAAGTCTCTGGTAAGCTGAATCAGTTTATTAGTGATGTAATTCGTCAATATGTCATAGAACAAGAACTACAGACACGAACAGATATTGATATCAGTCCATCCTTAATTGAACAAACAATTATTGATTTTCGACTGAAAAACCAATTAACTGATCCTCAAAAATTCCAAGAATGGTTAATAAACAATGGTAGTGACTACACTACATTTCATGAATCAGTTACTTTTAGCTTCAAATTAGAAAAATTAAAAGCCGTAGTTGCAGAAGAAAAACTACCAGAACACTTTATTAACCACAAAATTTATTTAGATCGTGTGGTTCTTTCTCGAATTATGGTTGATAACCGAGAACTTGCAGAAGAAATTAAAACTCAAATTGAAGAAGGCAGTAGTTTTGAACAATTAGCAAAAGAGTATTCATTGGCAGATGAACGCATTTTTAATGGCATGATGGGACCAATTAGTCGAGGGAGTTTACCCGATGTAGTGAGGGCGGAAATAGATGCTGTAAATCCTGGACAAATCACAGGAGTAATAGAACTAGAAGGGCGTTACAGTTTATTTCGAGTAGAACAATTTCTGCCAGCATCTTTAGAAGATACTCAACTAAAAAAATCACTAGAAAATGAGTTATTTGATCAATGGCTAGGGTCGAAAATTCAAAAACTGACAGTCAAATTACAAGTGAGCTAAAAATTCTGGATAATAACTATTTACAAGCGAATGTGCTAGATTTGTTACCTTGGAATCAACCACCACTATCCTGGCTTACAGATGTACAAAAAACCGAATTAAAAAGTAATTCGGAAATCCGTGAATATAAACTTGGGGAAAAAATTTGGTCAAAGGAAGCCAGCGAATATCAGTTTTTTATCGTTACTGGTAAAGTTCGTTTACGAACTGAAGACGTAAGCAAACCTTTAGCAACTTTACAAAAAGGAGATTGGTTTGGTGATTGTCAAAAGTTATTTACTGATTGTAAAGCTATAGCTGCTAGTAAGGAAGTAGTAATTGTGTGTTGGAATTCAGCACTATGGGCAAAGTTTTCCAATCCCCAAATAGATGAATTTTGGAATTTGACAGGTGATATAAAAGGTGACAGAAAAGATAACAAGGAACAGGTAATAGATGACAGGGGAAAGATGGAAAGAGGAGAAAATTCTTCTTCACCTTTTTCACTGTCACCTCTCACCTCTCACCTCTCACCTTCTTATCCTTTTGTCGCAAGTGGGAACACTGGTGCGGCTTGTTTAACAATGGTGGCGCAATATTTAAATAATGCTGTACAACTGGAATGGGTACAACGTCAACTGCGAGGACAACGCCCTAAAAATCTGATAGAAGCAGCCGAAAAAGTAGGGTTAGTTTTGCGTCGCGTGCAGGTAAGTTGGGGTGAATTACGACAGTTATCATTTCCTGCTTTGCTGCTGTGGAAATCTGAATCTATCAGTAGTTGGGTTGTAGCTTATGGGATGAAAGGTAATTGTTTAATTATTGCCAATCCTCTCAATTTTGAATGTGAATATTTAACCGAATCAGTAGTAGAATCTTGCTGGGATGGTAAATTATGGCAAGCAGAACTGGTTTCTAAACAGGAAAAATTTAACCTTTCTTGGTTCACTCCCGCAGTTTGGAAATATCGAGTTTTGTTAGGTGAAGTATTGCTGGCTTCCTTTACTTTGCAATTGTTGGGGTTAACGACACCGTTAATTACCCAAGTCATCATTGACAAAGTCATGGTACAGGAGAGTTTAGCAACTCTCGACGTAATGGCGATCGCACTTTTATTGGTTGCTATATTTGAATCTATCCTGGGTATGCTGCGGCTATTCATCTTTACCCACACAGCACGACGTTTAGATTTGAGTTTATCGGCTCAACTTTTTCGCCATTTGATGCGTTTACCCTTGGCTTATTTTGAGTCGAGGAGAGTGGGAGATACAATCGCTAGAGTTCAGGAATTAGAACAAATTCGCCAATTTCTGACAGGTACAGCTTTAACAGTTATTCTCGATAGCATCTTTGCAGTGGTGTACTTGGGATTGATGTTTTATTACAACATTCCCCTCACCTTTGTAGCTTTGGCCGTATTACCCTTATTTGCAACTTTGACAATTGTTGCGACACCAATTTTGCGGAATTGGTTAAATGAAACTTTCAACCGTAGTGCGGACAGTCAATCATTTTTAGTAGAGACAGTCACGGGTATACATTCAGTTAAAGCCCACGCCGCAGAACCAGTAGCTAGAGAACGCTGGGAAGGCTTATTTGCTCGCTTTATTCGCACCAGTTTTAAAGCTTCTACAACATCTAATATTAGCAGTAATATAGGTGATTTTCTCACTAATTTTTCTACATTGCTGATACTTTGGTTTGGGGCAAAATTAGTAATTGATCATCAACTCACAGTTGGTCAATTAATCGCCTTTCAAATGTTATCGGGGAGGGTCACAGGACCGCTATTACGCTTGGTGCAATTGTGGCAAAATCTCCAACAAGTGCTACTATCTGTAGACCGCATTGGGGATATTCTCAACGCCGCACCAGAAACGGAAGCAGGAACAGGTTTAGTATTGCCACCGCTTAAAGGTGAAGTTAATTTTGAACAAGTATTTTTCCGCTATAATCCCAACACTGAACCTGTATTAAAAGGAATTTCTTTTAATGTCGAACCTGGGCAATTTGTAGGAATTGTTGGACGTAGTGGTTCTGGAAAAAGTACCCTTTCTAAAATTTTACAACGCCTTTATCAAATTGAATCAGGACGGATTCTTATTGATGGGTTTGATATCAAAAGTGCGGATTTGGCATCTTTACGACAACAAATCAGCGTAGTTCTCCAAGAAGACTTTTTATTTAATGGTTCTATCTTGGAAAACATCTCTTTAGGAAATCCAGATATTACCGCCGAACAAGTTGTAGAAGCTGCCAGATTAGCCGTAGCCCATGATTTTATCAGTCAATTACCCTACGGTTACGAAAACAATGTTGGTGAAAGAGGTACAGCTTTATCTGGTGGACAAAGACAACGAATAGCTTTAGCAAGATTGTTTCTTTCTACTGCACCAATTTTGATTTTAGATGAAGCTACCAGCGCTTTAGATAGTGAAACCGAACAGCAAGTATTACAAAACCTGCAAAAAGTTTCTGCTAACCGCACCGTGTTTTTAATTGCTCACCGTTTCGCACCATTAAAACGTGCTGATTTAATATTAGTCATGGAAAAGGGCATAATTGCGGAAAGGGGTACACACGCAGAGTTATTAAAACAAAAGGGTTTGTACTGGTCACTTTATCAACGACAGCAGACGAATATTTGAGGGAACACCAATAGATAAATTACCCAAGAACTGTAGGGTGGGTATAGCCTTTGTATAACCCACCTTTACTGTTCGTGTAAATGGTAGTAAGTAGGTAAACAGAAAAATTTAAAGGTATGTGAAGAAAAGTAAATAGGGGTGAAACCCTCTTTCCCCCTGCTAGAAAGCCCCCTGCTCCCTGCCTTACCCCAACGACAATTTTTAACGCCCACCTACTTAGTTTACGGTGTTAGGAAAGCAAATCTTGATTTTTATCATTTTATATGAGTGTGCTTAATCCACTCTACCAATTAGCTTAATTGACTACGAAACTTGTTAACACTAATAGTTAATAACACAACAGCAAAACCGATTAATGCTAAAACATTTAACCACAAAACATCTAAACCAACTCCTTTGAGTAAAATACCGCGCACAATTGTGATGTAATGTCGTAGGGGATTAAATAGAGAGAGAAATTGAAACAAAGAGGGCATAGCTTCAATAGGAGATATCGCCCCAGAAGTTTGTATCATTGGTAAATTTATAAAAAAGGATGTGAGTAATACTTGTTGTTGAGAACCGCAAATAGTTGCCAACATAATTCCCAAACTAATTCCCACAAATACATACATACTTGATAAGGCGATAAATAGCAGAAAACTACCACGAAATGGCACATTGAATACGACTGTTCCCAACGTCAAAGCTAGTAGCACATCTCCCATGAGTAGAAATGCCAATGGAACAATTTTAGCTAATAAAATTTCCCAGTTTGTAGATGGAGTCATTAACAATTGCTCCAAAGTTCCTGTATCTTTCTCGCGGACAACAGTTACTGCTGATACTAATGTGCCAATTAATGTCAGGACTAAACCCATAACTCCTGGTATGAAAAACCAACTACTTATGAGTCCGGGATTGTAAAGAAAAACAACTTCAGTTGAGACTGGGATACTAACTATATCTGGCATTAAGGTGAGATTATATTGTTGAATAATTTGACTAACATAGTTAGCAGCAATACCTGCTGTATTTGCATTTACTCCATCGATAAATACTTGAATTTCTGCTGATTTTTTGGCTAGTTGACGTGGGAAATCTGGTGGAATTATGATCCCAACATCTAGCTTACCTTCTTCTACTTGGCGGCTTAAATCTTTTTCATTGGTTGGTACAGATTCTAATTTAAAAGTGTGATTGGATGTCATTGCTGAAACTAGTTCTCGACTTGCAGATACATTTGCATAATCAATTACACCCAATCGTAAATTATGAACATCTGGATTAAGTGCAAATCCGTAAAGTAATAATTGTACTGTTGGTGGCACAATTAACAAAACAATTAATTCTCTATTTCGCAGAATTTGATTAATTTCTTTCTGCACTAATGACCAAAATGGACTATCAAACAATCGCCAAATATATTGCCAAATATATTTCATATGATTTAGTTGGTGATTAATCATTTTTGAGAAAAAGTATAGTATCTAAATTGTTCTAAGTAGGTGAACCGAAAAAACCGTAGACGCGCAGCGGCTTCTCGAAGAGTACTATGTAACGAAAAGTAAAATCTCTTCTCTGTTCCCTGTTCCCTTGTCATAACAACAATTTTTAACGCCAACCTACTTAGACAGGACTTACGCAACTGGCATATTAGTAGGGTGCGTCAGATATCAATAATCTGTTTATTTGCAGGATTTATGCAGTCTGACGCACCCTACAAGAGATTTTTAGTGTGACACTTGCGTAAGTCCTATTAGAGAAGCTTGTGCAATATTCATATAATTTGTTAACAAACTGATATCTTGCTGAAAATGAAGTTGCATAAAATAAGATTTCCAGGACAACTATCGCAGATAAATACTTCTGGAATTCATGGATTTCGTCATTCTCTGCAACTTCACATACAATTTCTATTTCTTGGGTTCTTGAATTGCTGTGAAAAGTCAGACAGTGGGTTCCTGGTATTCGACTCCTCGTTTATTGTGACGGGACTCAGCCACAATCGGATAAACAATGCTGCGTAACCGATTAATCGCACCGATAGGACGATGTACTGCTAGACCATTCCCTGGAGAAAAACTGAGATTTTCCCCAAAGTCATTTTCTAGGGGAGAATCAACCTTCTGATGCTTAACTGTCAGACGACCAATTGTAAAGAAGGGTGATTCTTCTTCATTCCAAGGAATGGTGGTATCATCAATGGACATTTCTGGTTTAGTTTGAAATTGGATTTGAAAATCCCAAGTATACTCAGCATCAGGTTTTGCTAAAGCTTGAATGATATCCTCCCGGTAGTAGTTATCCTCTGAACCTAAAGCTTTGGCTTTTCTTAGCTCGCTTTCTGATCTGGACTCTAGAGAAAGTTGTTGATGAGGTGGTTGACTGGAAACCGGAATAAACCCATATTTAATCACAGATGGATATTCTACAGGAACTCGACCTGGTTTGTAGGGATCAAAATCAGATTTGAGTCCTAGAGAATATGCTGAAGCACTCCAATAGCGTTCTATAAGCAAAGTTTTGGGAAACCGTTTGAAACTAGTTTTTAAAAGATTGAATTCGTAGGGATGTAAGTTTAGCCATAAAAGCACTAACAGCTTAAAAAGTGGAAACAACCCTGCTCGATAAATCGCCAAAAAAAAGCCGTAGAAGTCTTTAATGCTTCTCACAAAAAAGAGTTCGGTATTGTGGACAATAATATCTTGGGTTTTTAACTCGTGACTTTGTGGTAGTCGTTCTCCTTCTACCCCGATCACTTTTACGGCCATAGAGCGCGTATCGCCTTCATAATCACCCTTGACTGAGAACGCACCACTTGCAAATCGTAGCCAAACTGGATATTGTTTCGGTTGGGCAAATAAACCTTGTTTTAGGGAAATTGCTTGAAGTTGAGCTTCAGTTAATGAGGTGTGTTTGCTCAGTTCTTGCTTAATTGCTGCTTCATCAAAGTCAAAGATTTCTAGAGTACCTTGAACAGCCGCGTGGGTTTTTGAGTGAGTATCTCTTTTGGCAATTTTTTTCTTTTCACCTCCGTAAAGGTTGTCCATGTTCTTTTTGACTAACTCACTCATGAGAGCGCAATATTTTGCTTCGTCTTTTTCTGGGTATTCGGTAAATAGTTTCATGTTTTTACAGGTTGATGTAATAATTGTGGCGATCACTTGTTTGCTAAAGCGATCGCACTAAAAGCTGATTGATGCGGAATATCTCCTAGAGGTCAAAAGTAACTTTGTACTTCTTATCTGATGGAGGAACGTTACGATTCACTAAATCTGAAACAGTTTTGGTATTTTGAATAATTTCCCAACCCACAGGAGAAAAAGTCTCTTTATTGAAAATATTGGGTGATAGTAAAGGATTAGTTAGCGCCTGAGAAAAGGCATCAATCCCAATTAAACGTGCTACTAGAGGAGGAATCGTTGAATTTTGCCGCACATCCTCAGCGTAAAGTCCCACAAAAAACTCAATTTTATCTACATGACCATATAATTCTTTGAGTTTCTTTTGAGTAAATTCATCGCTGGTAATTTGCTCAAATCTATTCACTCTGGGGAAACCACACATTTCTCGATAATCGTTGTAGCTTGCTAATTGCAGTTGTCGTCCTAGTTTGATTGAGGGTAACTCGGTTAACTCAACCAATATATCAGGTGTGTTGAATAGACCAATTCTTGTCCCTGGTTGGGAACAAGTTTCTTCCATCAATGCACCTAAACCTTGGTCAATAAACAGCTTATTGTTCCAGAGAGTTGTAGCAATATGGGTTGGTTGACCATTATATTTAAAGGTTTCTGGAATCGCACTATGCCAGCGATAAACAAAGTCAAACTCAATTGCCATCCAATTGGTACGATGCCAACTTTCCTTAGTAAAAGCTTCAGGATCAGCAAACAACTTAAAGTGATAAGGAGTGATGTGATTAATGTACTCTTCCATAATGATTTTGAGAATCATCGCCATGAGAATATTTCTCGAAGTTTGGAAGAGGCGTTCATCATCCCAATCTGGATAATTGCTGGCTAATACATCACAAAGACGATTATGTTCCCGGATACACATAGTATTGAGCATGACATAGCCAATTTGCACATTTGCTCGTTCTACTCCCATTGCAAACATATATTGTTTTTTATCTGCGGGCTGTCTTTTCTCATCATTGATGGGTTCATAAAGTCCCTCAAATTGAGGATCAACTATACCTTGTTCTGGATCAGCATAATAAAACAAGGGATAATCTTCTTCTACACCATCTTGGCGCTTAAGTTTTTGAGTTTTAAATTTACCTCCTTGAAAGGTTCTTAAAAGATGTGTTTGTTTTCTGGTTAAACCATAAACATTAGATAATTCAATTTCATGGTTGGAGGTATTTTTTAATTTATTAGTGTGATCAAGGCGGAGGAAACTATCAGTAAACCACTGCACCCAATAGGGAAACAGCATAGTTGATTTGGGAGAATAAATTGTTTTACCATCTCTTTTACGGAACAAAACAGCCAAGTCTTCAACTTTAGGTAAATTGCCCTCAGCATTTAACTTTGGATCAGGTGGTAGATGTCTTCCTGTATAAGTGCGATCTTTGAGGGATTCCCAGGAAGTATAAGTATCAGTTTTTTTAGGAATTTTAGTATCAGGAATATGCTCATCTAAGGTCATCATACTGTAGGCATTAGGACGAGTAGGAATTTTGTAGATGAGACTATTAATTAGAGCTTTGTTAACTGTACGTTTTAGAGATTCATTGCTTTGAATAAGTTGCCAAATGCCTTCAAAGTTTGTTAAAACAAATGTCTGAAGCTTGTTGCTAAAACCGTCTTTAGATGTGTCTCTTTTTGCAGTCATAATTATTGTTACCTTTTTTTAAAACTGATGTATTCAATTTACACTAAATTCTCTGATTTACTTACCTAAGTTCATTCAACTTAATCTAGTTTGGAAATAATCTTTTGTAGATTCTTGGGTCGATAGTCCTTGCGCTTTTGCAGACGGTTGATTGCGCTTTCATGAATATCTTCAATCACATCGCTGACCTCGCGAAGCTTGATTCCTGCTAATTTAAAGAAGCCAACATTGTTCTTAAAGTCACATTCATAATTGGGGTTAATGCCTGTGGGAATCACACTAGGATCGAGGTCAAGCCCCAATCCTAGATTCTCGATGGAATCAATCATCCACTGTAAGGCAGTATCTGATAACCCACTGTGTTCTTCCGTTCCACCACCGACGCAACCGTGTTCTCCTGGAAACCACTTTTGAATTACCCGCTGGTTTTCAGCCTCAGGATGTTTTTTCATGGGAGTGACATCAAAGATTTCGCGGATTTCGTCGATCGCCACTGCGTGCAATGCATTGCCAATAAATTTGTTTAAAGTAGTGTCATGGAATCTGTACCGCTTATTTAGCTGGTCGTGCAAACTTCGGAAAGCGGGTATCCCAGGAATACCAAGAGCGCCAACGGTGTCAAAACAACCAAGCAAGGTGATAGGGACGCGATCGCCATAAATTTGACGGTATTTTGTTGCTACTCTATCTTTGGGTTTAATAACCCGGTTACGGTAAAGCTCGTAAGCTTCATGTGCTTTAGTGACATGGGGGCGCTCTAGGAGACCGGAGCAATAGATCATCCCCGCTAGACTCCTAACTGTGTAAGCACCGCGACTGAAGCCGAACAGATAAATTTCGTCACCAGGAACATAGTTGAGGCTAAGAAATCGGTAGCCATCTTCTATATTTCTATCGATTCCTAATCCGGTAGCTCCGCCTAAAATTCTTTGACTTTCGGTGCCAATGCCTGCGTCATAGAAAACGATTTGTGCAACCCCGTCACTGGCAATCGGTTTCACAGATTGAGCCAGCTTAACCACATTGCTTGGGTAAGAACTCGTTAACTGTTGCCAAGTTCCATCACAACAAATGACTAAACGTTTCATAGTTATATTTCAAATCCTTTGAGTAATTCAATAAGCATTTCATAAAAATGCAGATTCATCTGAGAGTCCTGATAATTCTTATTAAGATATAATTGTTTTTAAGGCTAGTACCGCAAGGCAGAATTAAAAAAGCAGATTACACAAACTTTTCAGGAATTGTTGATGGTCTGCTGATTTCACTTAATAGGGAATTACAATAGGTTTTTTCAGCTAGACTCAATAGAGTATTTATGCTTGTTGAGCTTTAGACTTTCGTTGACCTACTTATCAATTTGCATTCGACTTAAAAGCCGACGCGCTAAATTGAAAAATACAAATCCTAAAACTGCAAGCATGAGTAAGTCAAACCAAACTCCTGTCCATCCTGTACCACGCACAAAGGCATCACGAGTGATATCAATATAATAACGGGCAGGAAATACATTAGGTGTTAGTGAAAGGGGAAAAGGAATATTACTGAGAGGATAAATAAAACCCGACAGCAATAAAGATGTAATGAAACCGACAAGAGAAATAATTTGTACTGCGGAATTTTGGTTAGTGCTGCGTACCCCTATAAGTAAACCAAAGGAAACACTAGCCATCAAAAATAGTAGAGTTCCTAGTAACAAAGTAATCGGGTTACTAATTACGCCAATATGAAAAATTATTGACCCCGATACCATGACTATTAAAGCTTCAGTAATGGCAAGTAGCAGGTAAGCTAGTCCTTTACCAAGTAACAGTTCCGTTGCACTAATGCTAGAAGCATAGACTTGTAAAATTGTACCTTTTTCTTTTTCACGCACCATGGCGATTGCTGTTAGCATTGAGGGGAAAATCCACAACACGACAGCATAGCTTCCTGGAACAATATACAGCGATTCCAATCTACCAGGGTTAAACCACAAACGGATTCGCGGTGTAATAATGCTTTTATTTGCTATTAGTCCTTGGTCTTGCATGAAGAAATTAGTTACTCTTTGAATACTACCTCTAATGACACGAGCATTATTAACATCTGTGGCATCGATTAATACTTGCACCTTGGCATTTTTACCAGCTTGAATATCTCGACTGAATTGGGGAGGAATAATCACCGCTGCTTTCGCAATTCCTCTGTCAATTGCATCTCGTGCTGGATTACCTCCTGACCATTGTTTAGGTATAAATTGATTGGTAGCATACAACCGTTCAATATAGCTGCTACTCAGGTTTGTGCGGTCAAAATCCTGGACAACTAGAGGAATATCCTTACTTTCTAAACGAATAGCAAATCCAAAAATCAATAGAGTTAAAAACGGCAATAAAAATGCTAACGATAAAGTTAAGCGATCTCGTCGAAATTGTGCTATTTCTTTGATACACTGGGAAAGAATTCTTTTCATATCTCTAAATTATTTTTTGTAGTTTGTGTTGCGCTACGCGCACACAATCCTGGATTTAATGAACCGCAAAGACGCGTTCGCGTAGCGTCCCGAAGGGATAGATCGCGAAGAAAAGAGGTTTAAAAAGGAATTTTGCATGAGTTTTATAATTATTTGGAAAAATAAAGTTCCTATTACGAATTATTTGAGTTTCCTCCTACGGTGCGTTCAACTATGCCAATAAAAGCGTCTTCTAAGGAGAAAGGAATGGGACGCAGAGATTCAATTGTAAAATTTGCGGATTTTAAAAGTTGAGTTATGTAGGGAATTTCTACTTCAGGGTGATCAAGAACAATGTGTAAACTATTGGCAAAAATAGAAACTCGCCAAGAATCAAATTGTTGTTTAAGTATTTTGGATGCGGCTTGGTTTTGGTTCACAATAATTTCTATAAGTTTTCCTGGTTGAGAAGCTTTGATAGAACTTGGTGAACCTTCGGCGGCGATTTCTCCAGCTACCATAAAACTCATGCGGTTACATTGTTCGGCTTCTTCTAAATAATGGGTTGTTACTAAAATTGCTGTACCATTACGAGCAAAGTCATTAATTAGTTTCCAAAACTGACGACGGGCTAAAGGATCTACTCCAGATGTCGGTTCATCTAAAAATAAAATATCTGGTTCGTGCATAACAGAAGCACCAAAAGCTACTCTTTGTTTCCAACCTCCTGGTAATTGTCCAGTCAGCATTTGTTCTTGTCCTTCTAACCCACAGGTAGCAATTACCCAATCAATTTTTTCGCGTCTGAGTTTGCGGGGGACGCTGTAAACACCACTATAAAATTCTAGATTTTGTAGAATTGTTAAATCGTCATAAAGGGTGAATTTCTGGCTCATATAACCAATGCGTTTTCTTAATTCAGTGCTACGCAGATTTTCTGTTTCTCCACCTAGAGAAATTTCACCACCACTAGCTGCTAATAATCCACACAGCATTTTAATTGTGGTGGTTTTTCCGGCTCCATTTGCACCTAAAAGCCCGAATATTTCGCCATAACGTACTTCAACATTGACGTTTTTGACTGCTTGGAAATTACCAAATACACGGTTGAGATTATTGGCGTAAATAGCGATTTGAGAAGAAGATGGTGATTGGTAATTGGTAATTGGTAATTGGGAAGAATTTGTTTCTCTGTTAACTTGCTCCTCTATTCCTCTAGCCTTATTTCCCCCACGAGAACGCGGAAATTGTAAAAATGCTGGCGCAGAACCTTGTTGTCGTAGACGGGTGACAAAGACGTTTTCTAGGGTGGGTTCGCCACGTTCAATATTGGGGTGATGCTGTTGTAGCAGTTGATTAACTTGGTTTTCACCCATAGTTATATCTTCAACGAGAACATCCAAGCGATCGCCAAATGTCTGCACATCGACTATATTTGTCTGCACATTTTCCAAGAGAAGTTTCTCGGCTATCTCCAAATTTTCTGTTCTCACTTCTAAGCGATGTAAGCCTAAATCGGCGCGTAAGGCTGCTGGTGTGCCGATTTCGTGAATTTGACCACCATACATCAATGCCACCCGATGGCAGCGTTCAGCTTCATCTAGATAGGGTGTGGCGACAACAATTGTCATCCCATCAGATGAAAGTTCCGCTAACACATCCCAAAATTCCCGTCGGGAAACTGGATCAACTCCTGTGGTAGGTTCATCTAATAACAGCACTTCGGGTTGGGAAACCAAGGCACAACACAGCGCCAGCTTTTGTTTCATCCCCCCAGAAAGTTGACCAGCCAAGCGATCGCTAAACCGTTCTAAACTCATCAATGTCAGATACTTCTGGCGACGTTCCCTTAATAAATCATCACTTACTTGTCGCAATCCCGCCGCATAACGCAAGTTTTCATCAATGCTGAGATCCAAATATAAGGAAAACTGTTGTGTGAGATATCCCGTTTTTAAACGTGCGTTTCTTGCAGGTTGACCAAATACTAAAACTTCTCCCGCTGTTGCCTCCATCACACCACCTAAGATGTGAAAAGTGGTAGTTTTACCTGCACCGTCAGGACCAATTAACCCAAACATTTCACCTTTATTAACAGTGAAATCAATTCCCTTGACTGCAACTAATTGTCCATAATGTTGATGTAAATTACTAACTCTAATAGCTTCTGTTGGGTAATTAGTAATTGGTAATTGGTGATTGGTGATTATTTCCAACATAATTTCGTGAATTTTTAATTTTTAATTTTTAATTGTTCTGTAACCTAATTTCCGCATCTGCCGGCATTCCAATTTTGGCGCAGGGCAAATCTGAACCAGAGTAGGGATTTTCCGGGTTAAAGCAGCCAGGAGGGTTTTCTAACTGAATCCGCACGCCTACTACTTGCCTTACCCGATCTTTTTGGAAATAGATATTTTCTGGTGTAAAGGAAGCTTGAGGATCAACAGCAATCACTTTGCCCATCAGGGGTTTTTCCGGTGCAGAATCAAGAAAGATTTTAGTTGTTTGTCCTAAACGCACTTTCCCAATATCGCCTTCGGGAATAAAACCTCGCAAATACACTGTATTGGGGTCAACTATTGTCAAAATCTTGGTTTGACTGCTAACTACTGCACCAGGTTCAACACTACGGGCAGTTACTACCCCATCTAAAGGACTAATAACATTTAAATCTTTTTTTGAGTCTTCTATTTGGGTGAGGATTTGCTGTTTTGATGCCTTAGCATCATTGACTTTAGCGTGAGCAGATTTTACCTTGGACTGAGCAGATTTCAGTTGAGCAAAACTTTGGTCTTTTTTTCTGTTTAAAGCCTCTATTTGGGCATTGCGAATATCAGGATTGAAACTTGTGGTTTTAGCTTGGGTTAATGCCCCGACAACAGCACTTAATTGTTCTTCTCCAGCATTTACCGCTGCTTTTCGGGCTTCTAGGGTGGCTACTGCTGTGTCAAATGTGGTTTGTGCTTGGTCAAATTGTTGTTGATTAATAGCGCCTTCTTGGACTAGTTTGGCATAGCGATCGCGATTCATTCTCGCTAATTTTACTTCTGCCTCTGCCTGTTTTGTCTGTGCTTGAGCCTGTAATAATTGGGCTTTGGCTGCTGCTACGTTAGATTGTGCCTGTTGAACTCTTCCTTGGGTATCTCCTTGAGATTGCTGAAAATTAAGTTTTGCTTCACTGATTTGGCTATCAATTTGTTCTATCCCACTTTGCACTTGAGTAACATCGGAAATTGCTTGCTGTTCATCAGATTGGGCAGACGCAACCCTAGCCTCAGCGCCCCGCAATTGTTCTTGTAGCAGTTGGTCGTTACTATCATCCAACTTGATTAATTCTTGCCCTTTCTTGACCGCTGCCCCTTCTCTGACTGCAATTGAGACAATTCTTCCCGAACGCTTCACCCCAATCTCTGTTTCGTAACCTTCAATCCTGCCACTCACTTTCAGTACATTTGCTGCTCCTTGCGGTTGATTATGCCACACTACATAACCAATCCCACCGACTACAGCCAGCAACCCCAACAACAAAGGAATCGGTTTCTTTCGTTGCTGTTTAGATGGTGGGACTGGAACATTTATAATACTTTCTGGAGATGTTGAGGCCGTCTGAGACATGGTATCACCCTATATATATTTTTAGAATTAAATACCTACTTTGATCATCATACTAGACTGTGTGGTATGATAGTCAAATAAATATGCAAAAAATTCACGATTCCAGATGTCCAAAACTTCTAGTCACCAATCTGAAACTTTACCTCTTTTAAGAGAAATCACTCCAAAACAGGAGCAAATTTTGCAAGGAGCCATGCAGATATTCTTGAGAGATGGTTATGCTGGAACTAGTATGGATAGGGTGAGTGCTGAAGCTGGGGTATCTAAGCAGACTATATACAGTCACTTTCAAGATAAAGAAGGACTATTTAAAGCGTTAATGGAAAGGGTGACAATTGATAGTTTCCGAGGTATTTTTTGTGCAGAAGATATACGTAGTGAACCAGAGATTTTTTTACGTGAAATTGCCAAAACTTATTTCACAAAAGTTGCTGACAATCCTGAGTATTTAGCACTGTTCCGCTTGATTATCACCGAGTCACAACGCTTTCCAGAATTGGCAAAACTATATACTCAAACCGTGATTCAGCGCGGAAGGAAATTGCTGAGTCAGTATTTTGCTTCTCACCCAGAATTGGGGATTACTGACCCAGAAGCAACAGCGCAAATCTTTTTTGGTTCATTGGTATCCTATGTGATGGTGCAGGAAATACTATATGGTAAAGAAATGATGTCATTGTCACGCGATCGCATTTTAGATAGTTTAATGAGTTTGGTACTCGCTCATACAAGCAAATGAGGCAAATATCCCTTGACCAGAAAAATTTTAACTGGACTAAATTCTCAAGCCTATGAACATCCTTTTGACCGCCAAGCTTTAGCTTCTTTACAAAAAATGCCAGGGATTTCCCCCTTACTCAAAAAAATTAACGAATATGGTATTGATCGGTTACTGAGATTGCAAAGCCTTGGTAGTGAAATCAAAGTCACAAACCGTAATTTTCCCAAATTATATGCAGCATTAGTAGAAACTTGCCAAATTCTAAATTTTTCTCCCCTGCCTGAATTGTATTTATTTCGAGGTACAGGTTATATTCAAACCTATGTTGTCGGAGTAGAAAAACCATTAATTGGTATGAATTTAGAAGCTATGGAATGGCTAAATGCAGATGAATTACTTTATATTTTAGGATACGAAGTTGCTCGAATTAAAAGCCAGCACATGATATATCATCAAATGGCAATTGTGATGCCCATTTTAAAGAATTTATTGAGTAGTACCACCTTGGGTATTGGTGGCTTAGTTGCGAGTGGAGTCGAACTAGCTTTATATAATTGGGTGATGATGGCTAAGTTAACTGCTGACCGTGCTGGTTTGTTAGCGTGTCAAGATATTAATACAGCCACAACTGCGTTAATTAAACTTGCAGGTTTACCCAATGAATACTTAACAGATAATGTTATTGAAGATTTTCTAATTCAGTCTCGTGAGTTTGCATCTAATAGCTTTGATAGTTTGGATAAGGTGACAAAAATATTAAGCTATACAGAACATAGACTTTCTTGGATAGTGATGCGAAGTGGGGAATTATTAAAATGGGTTGATTCTGGTGAATATGATCAATTGATTCAGGAAGATTTAAAATCACAAGCGTCCGAAGAAGATAATTCACAGCAAGAGGGTTGGAACTTTTTATCTTCTTGGTAATCAGATACCCGACTTTTTAGATAAGTCGGATATACGACTTTTTTGATGGGGAAAAATCAAACAGAACTTCTATGCAGTGATTAAAATGTAGGATTATGTTGATAATCCCAACATTTATCATCACGCCAAACTTTCCCAGTAGACTGACATTTGTCTTGTTTAATACCAGGAATTGAGGTAGGGTGAATAGTGTTTAAGCTGGATGTAACATAAGAGATCATGAAAGAACCTGTATAGAAACCACCACAGATTAAAGTTCCAAAAAAAAACGTAAAGCTGACAAATTTAACAGCTGTGAAAATAGAATAATTGCCTTGTTTGGCATAGGGACGATAGCGCATATATTTCCTTTATGTGGTGTTTGTGGCAGATCACACCTTGGGAATGCTTACGCGCTGATAATTATGACTTGCAAGACTATTTATGACAGAAAATAGCAGATATTTCTGTTAGCCGCTAACTCCGTATAGGTTGTGATATCATTAGAACTTACGCATTGACAGAAAACATCAAATATGAAATATAACTTTCAGTGTCTTGTCAGGTGCGTCAGATATGGAAAATATGTTAATTGTGTCAAATTAGTGAGTCTGACGCACCCTACTAATATGCTGTTCTAAAAGCCTACAATCAGTAATTATCGTTGATCTATATCATGTCCAATTTGCATAGTGAGTAAGTTTTAATTAGATGAGGAATTCTTTAAAGGTTAATGGTTTTGTTAATGCTTGAACCATCAATCACCTCCATCTTTAGCTGCTGTTATTTTAGCCTGATGTTTTCCTTGTTTTCTGATTACTAACAGTCTTCTTGCGTGATTTCACCCATTGTTAATCCACCCAAGAATCTGCTTTGATATTCTCAAGGTTTATTCATATATAAAAAATGCTGGCTAGAGTCTGGAGTGCATCTATTATCGGTATCGACGCTGTCAAAGTGGGTGTGGAAGTTGATGTTTCCGGGGGTTTACCGGGAATTGTGATTTTAGGTTTACCAGATTCGGCTATTCAAGAATCTAAAGAACGGGTAAAAGCAACTTTGAAAAATGCGGGTTTTGCTTTTCCGATGCGAAAGATTGTAATTAACCTGACTCCCGCAGATTTACGCAAGGAAGGACCCGCTTTTGATTTACCTATTAGTGTGGGAATTTTAGCGGCTTCTGAACAAGTTAATCCTGATTTGTTGGGAGATTTTTTATTTTTGGGGGAAGTTTCTTTAGATGGGAGTTTACGTCCTATTGCGGGTGTTCTTCCTATTGCTGCAACTGCACAGAAAATGGGAATTACAGGTTTAGTTGTTCCTGTGGATAATGCTCAAGAAGCTGCGGTGGTGGAAGGATTAGCGGTTTATGGTTGCAGACATATTGCTGATGTGGTGGATTTATTAAATAATCCAGGACGTTACAAACCTGTCAAGTTGGATGAAACTAGAAATGGTTTAGATGTAGTTTATACTGGCGCAGACTTACATGATGTCAAAGGACAAGCTCATGCGCGTCGGGCTTTGGAAATTGCGGCTGCTGGCGGACATAATCTCATTTTTGTGGGACCACCAGGCAGCGGAAAAACAATGTTAGCAAGACGTTTACCTAGTATCTTACCACCTTTAGAGTTTTCAGAATCTTTGGAAGTGACTCGGATTCATTCTGTGGCTGGGTTGTTGAAAAATCGTGGTTCGTTGGTGCGCGATCGCCCTTTTCGTAGTCCTCACCATTCTGCATCGGGACCTTCTTTGGTTGGTGGTGGCACTTTTCCCCGTCCGGGGGAGATATCTCTATCACATCGGGGGATATTGTTTTTAGATGAGTTAACAGAATTTAAAAGAGATGTATTAGAGTTTCTGCGTCAACCTTTAGAAGATGGTTTTGTGACAATTTCTCGAACTAGACAATCGGTGACGTTTCCTGCACAGTTTACTTTGGTAGCGAGTACTAATCCTTGTCCTTGTGGTTACTATGGCGATACGATTCAAGAGTGTACTTGTTCCCCGCGTCACCGAGAGCAATATTGGGCGAAATTATCGGGACCTTTGATGGATAGAATCGACTTGCAGGTGGCTGTGAATCGCTTAAAACCGGAGGAAATCACCCAAGCTGCAACGGGAGAAGCATCGAAATCTGTAGCAGAAAGAGTGAAAACAGCACGAGAACGGGCTATGATTCGTTTTCAAGCAGAAACAAATCTGCGTTGCAATGCTCAAATGCAAAGTGGTCATCTCCAAAAGTGGTGTAATTTAGATGATGCTAGTCGGAATTTATTGGAAGCTGCGATTAGAAAATTGGGTTTATCGGCTAGAGCAAGCGATCGCATTCTCAAGGTAGCACGAACTATTGCAGATTTAGCCGGAGATGATGATCTCAAACCGCAACACGTCGCAGAAGCAATTCAATATCGAACTATTGATAGAATGCAATAATTCGTAATAATGCCTCCAGTCCCGCTAAGAATACGTAATTCGTAATTATCTTTCTAGCTACTTTTCCCTATTCCCTCTTATCAATTAAATCTCAAAGATTGCAGCACTTGTTGATATCCTTTGCGGTATATAGCATCATCATTACCAGATCCAATTTGAGATAAGCTGATAACAATGATGTTAGAGTTTTTAGGGTTAATTAAAACGGTGTGCTTATTTTCATATAAACCACTAGATTCAAATTGGAGGGCGTTTTGTCCTGCTATTTTTACATTACTAAATTTTTTGGGTGCGGCAAAATCCTGACTTTGTTTAACCCAGTTTTGCAATGACAAACGTCGAGGATTGTAGTACACCCTAACTTGTGCATTTGCTGGGTATTCCGCTCCACCTTCATAAGCTCCTGCTTTGATTTTCTGAGCGTGTTTTTTATTCCAAAGATCAATAACTAACAAATTCAAGTTGGAACTGGGTCTAGTTGTTTTATGATCAAGTACAAAATCCTTAGTAGAATAGTTAAACCTCAATTTAAAAGTATTATTTCTGTAATTACCTTCGTTTTGAGCAACTAATTTTCTTGAAGTTGTTGGTGATGAGATATTTGTAGTGGCAGCACCAAAGGATAGAGAAGGAGAAGATGCGATAGTTATTACTGTCAATACACCTACCGACACAGGACTAAAAAACCATTTATAAATATTCTGAATGTTTACTTTCATGTTTCACTCCTTTTGACTCAATGAGTTGAATGCTATCGTTCTTATATATCCAACACGAGGAAAAGCATTTTCGTAAATTCCCGGAAATTCATATCAATATCTATCTTTCGGAGATGTTCTTAATCTAGTTTAATGGCTGCAACTGGGTAAAATATATGACTGATAAATGCTTATATCATATTGGTTAGTGGTTTTGAAAGGGAAGATATGGCTAAAAATAATGAATGCAATTTTAACCGCTATTCGTGTGGCTAGTGAATAGATAGATCCCTGAATCATTTGATAAATCGGGGATCTGAATAGTTATTAATTAAGCCAAAAATGATTCTAAACTCGGCACATTTACCCAACTTCTTAAATCATTTGATTGATGAGATAAATCCATTAATAATTGCGAATAAACTCCTTCTCGCAAAGATGGTGTAATTTCCTGCTGAGTTTCAATTCCTTTTACCCATTCATCAACGACACGAAGAAATGCACAAATACGACCATCATTATAATGTTGGGGAAATAGTAATTGTTTAGGAATTTCTATTTCTGTTAAAGGTTGACCAGGTTGAAAACTCCAAACCCGAAAACCATGAATATAATCTTTTTGATTATCATTACCTAAAATTATTGTACCTTTATCTCCATACACTTCTACTCGATGAGTTCTTTCTGCATGAACCACTGCACTAATAGCAACTTGACAAGGTGTACCATTTGCTAATTCCAAAGATATCAAACAATTATCATCTGTATTTACTGGTTTTAATTCTCCATTTGCTGGGTCAATTCTTTCGGTAATTGCTGTACTTAAATGCACGTTTAATTTGTGAACTGTTCCAAATAGCCAGTTAATATAATCAAAAGCATGGGAACCTAAAGATCCTAATGCACCACCACCTTGATCTTTTGCAGAATACCAATTCCAAGGACGGGAAACATCTGCACGGGAAGCACCCAACCAATCAATTTTAATTAAGCGCACATTCCCTACATAATTTGAGGATAAGAGTTGTGAAAAAAATTGCCATGCGGGGATAAAGCGAAATTCAAAATCTACAGTTGCAATTACACCTTTATTTTTTGCTAACTGATATAATTCTTTGGCTTCAGTGGCATTTAAAGTAATAGGTTTTTCTAGTAAGAGATGTTTACCAGCTTCTAAAACTTGTTTAGCCATTTCATAATGTAAAAATGGCGGTGTAGAAATGCTGACTGCTTGAACTTCTGATAAAGCGAGAATTTCTGTTAAGTTATCACTAGCATGGGGAATATTATTAGCTGTAGCAATAGCTTGAGCTTTATTTATATCTCGATGATAAACAGCGACTATTTCGGTTTTGTGATGTGCTTGAAATGCGGGAATATGAACTTTTTGACCAAACCCAGTCCCGACAATGGCGACCCCAATCATAAGCAGTTAAAATTTTCAGTAAGAGTGCAAAAGATATATAATTAAAACCTGAGAATTTCCCGGTCATAGTTTTCTGGTAAGGGTTCAATTTCCCAAACTATACCTTCTCCTGGTTCTAAGGCTACATCTACAAATATTGATTGTACCGCAGTTGTGGCTACTGCTTCATTATCGGGGAAAGGTTGTAAATCTTCGGTGAGAAGTCGGAGTTTAAAACCACCGGGTATGGTTGCAGCAATAGTGAGGTTACGCAATTCAAAGCGCCAAGTTTCTTCGGTTTGGGGTATGACTAGTAATTCGTATAGTTGTCCTGCAATTTCTAATTGTCTAAATAAGGTTTGTTGTGGTTGAGTTTCTGTTATACTTCTAGCAGTAGCTGCACCCATTTCTAAATTCAATTTTCCCCAACCTATATTTTCCGCAATTTCAGATATACCAGTTTCTAACCATTCTAAAATAGACCATTGTTCTGGTAGTCCTAAACGCTTTTGATATAGGCTTTTTCGCCAACCACCATTTTCAATTAATGCACCCCATAGCGAAAAAGGAATTGCTAACCGGGGGGTGATTATTTCTGGATTTGCTAACCGGGTAATCAGATTTTGGGCTTGTGTTAGTGGTATATCTGGTAGGGGAGTAATAGCGGTGCGTGTGGTTTCAGTTGCACAAAGCTGCAATGTTAATGTTAATACATTGATATCTTGGATTATATCACTTGCATCTAGGGAATAAGTGCGTTCAACTGCATCATAACTACCTTTTGTTTTCAGATGTGCATGGGTACAATAACCCCAAATTTTCACATAACTATCTTCTGGTTCTACTTGTACAGCTAAATAATAATCTCCTACCCAGTTTGGTATATCTACCCATTCTTGAGGTACGCGGAATTCACTCAAATCAATTGTGTCTTGAGGAACCAAAATCAATTTTTTGGAGTCTACTATGACCGCAGTTCCATTTACAAATTCCCAAAAACTGGATAATGCTGTGGTAGTTAGCCATATCTTTGCTTGTGGTGTCAAATCTTCTTGCAACCATTGCAAGATAGCATTTAAACAAAGTTCATTAATGTAAGCTTGATAGCGAGAATATGAGTTAGAAAAAGATTGACTGCGAAGACTCGCTTGCTGTCGGTTAGGAATTTCTAAGATTAAATCTGTCGGGTTCGCAAAGGTTAGCATGGTTGGGGATTAAATGAATATGGATTTAATGAACCGCGAAGGAAGAAGGAAGAAGGAAGAAGGAAGAAGGAAGAAGGAAGAAGGAAGAAGATATGTAATCTTAAATTAACTGGGAATTTGAAATCAAAAGGAAAACACCAAAAGACTTTTAATTCTGACTCCTGAACGGCAGTTGCTTTATGCGGGGGAACCCGTCCACCGCACTGCCTCCTCCTGACTCCTGAATTCTGCTGTAATAATTTTGTAGCCATTCTTCCATTAATATACTCATATTTTTGAGTAGGTCTGAAGTGATGGAAATATGCAGGGTGTCTCGACTCCAGTTAGCTAAAGATTTTAATAAACATTCTTGTGCTTTTTTCAGTCTTCGAGAAACGGTATATTGCTGCATTTCTAAATGTTTGGCAATTTTGTCTTGGGTTAGTTGCTGACGGTAATATAATTGCAATATTTGCTGTAATTGTGGTTCTATTTCGGATATTGTGGTTATTAAGACTTGATTGATTTCGCTTTGCTGGGTATTTCTGGTTGCTGCTTCTTCTTGGGCGATAATGTCGTTAACTAAAGACTCTTGTTGTAAGCCTGGAAGATTATCTAACCACTCTAAAGAATCATCCCCACCTTTGGGTGTGTTGAGAGAATTGTGTGTGGGATAAAGATATTTGCGGACAGCTTTAGCAGTATTTAGCAGCCATTTTTCCAGAGTTTGGGGATTTACTTGTTGACTGCTTTGAGAATTATAACTTTTAGCGATCGCATTCCAAGTTGCTAAATCTGGGGGAGGAAGTTGACGAGACGTACCTGTGGGAGAAGGAACATAGCAGGTTTTGAAGCATTCCCAAGCCATTGTATAAGCATTCACCTCAGCGGGAGATAAACCCGCAGTTTCTAACGATTCCAGCAACCGCTTTTTCGTGATTTTCCGCAATAATCCCCAATCTGTGCAGATATCAACTTCATGACGTTGACGCAAAGTCTCTCGAATAGAATTACTAAAAATCGTAGTTGCGTAATTTTTGAGACTAAAGCTTTGATTTGGGTTAAAACCTTGGAAAATTTTCTCTACTTGGGAAATTGCAATTTGAAAGCAGTCTGAAAGTTGATACTGCGTACTAGCAAAACTTGTAACTGTTTTTTGCGATACCCAATAACAAGATTCCTGTAAGTAAGCGGTGAGATGTTGTTTCGCTAAACGCTGAGTTTCTGTCACCTGCCAAAACTTATACCAATATAATTCCCAGAACGATTCCGATGTTTCTTGGGGTGTGCGGTTGAGACAACTTTGCATACTGCGCCGCAGTTTCGATTCTACCGCCCAATGGTCAAAGCGATCGCTACTAAATTGCACAAAGGTTGAAAAAATTTCAATGATGTTTTTTCGAGAGTGCATAAAAAATAATTACTCTACCTAATAAACAGTGAAGGCATTAATAAAGCTTTCACAAACAAACTTTACTACAACCAAAGATAACTATGTTTCGCCAAACAATAAAATCTTTAACAATTGGGACTATAACTGCCCTAACTGCTACAACTAGCACCTTAGCACAAGTACCAACATTACAAAATTTGCACGTAGTTCAAAAATCCAGCTTTACCTGTGAACCTCATCTTCGTACCTATATTGTCAAACCATTAAATAACCGTCAAGGTTTTGGTATTCGCTGCGTTAAATTTAGTGAAGGTAAACCAAGTAATAGAATTCCCCGATTAGCATGGTATGGCGAAGGTAATTGGGGTGGTGCAAAATATCGTCATCTCGGACAAGCAATTTACAGAGGTTCTAATCTTGTTGGTTTTGCCTCAGATATTCATGGTAATGGCGAAGATATCAATAATAATTTTCCCGGAAATCTCAACATTAACGTCATAAATTCATCGACAATTCGTGTCACCGGTGCATGGAATGAAGAATGGCAATTAGTTCAATCTACCCATTACAAACCTTTGCCAAAACCAACAACTTGTGGTCGATATTTAGATGAATACAAAGTTTCTGACTTGAATGGAAATCGTCGAGGTGAAGGTTTACGTTGCGTTCTTCGTGTCGGACTAAAAAACACAACCTGGTTTGGTAATGGTAATTGGGGAGGAACAACTTATTCCCATCTCGGAACTCGTGGTTTAAATGGTTACGGTGCAAGTGATATTTGTGCTGCTGGTTTTGGTCTAATTTGCAATACTTTTGGTTATGGTTCTTTGAAATTAACTCCTGTAAATGGTGGTTTTAATGTTACAGGTGCTTGGAGTGAAAAGTGGCGTTAATTCCCAAAAGCATCAGCAAAATTAATTATAAAAAATGAAGGATAAAAATTAGCAAATTTCATCCTTCATATTTACTATCTTAATACTCCTTAAAGAGGATGTTTTTTGTACGTTAGCGAAATAAACTACTCAGAGAGCTATCTTCATGAATTCGCCAGATGGCTTCTCCAAGCAAATTAGCAACTGAAAGCACTACAAGTTGTGGAAACCGATTTTTTTCTGGAATGGGAATTGTATTAGTGACGATGACTTCTTCAAACAATCCACCTGATAACCGCTCAATTGCCGGTGGTGAAAATACTGCATGGGTAGCACAGGCATACACCTGACTTGCACCTTCAGCCCGCAGCAATCTAGCGCCTTCAGCAATTGTGCCACCTGTATCAATCATGTCATCTACCAAAACAGCTGTTTTACCTTTGACATCACCAATGACGTTCAAAACTTCAGCTACATTGTGAGCCTGACGACGTTTGTCAATAATTGCCAATGGTGCATCATTCAGCTTTTTGGCAAATGCTCTTGCCCGCGCGACACCACCAACATCAGGGGAAACAACGACAATGTCGTGTAGTGCTTTACTCGTCAAATAATCTAGTAAAACAGGGGAACCATAAACATGATCAAAGGGAATATCGAAATAACCTTGAATTTGTGCTGCGTGCAAATCCATTGCTAAAATCCGGTTAGCACCTGCTTCAGTAATTAAGTTAGCAACTAACTTGGCAGTAATTGATTCTCGTCCAGCGGTTTTACGGTCGGCACGAGCATAACCATAGTATGGAAGTACTGCTGTAATCTGCCGTGCAGAAGCCCGACGACAGGCATCAATCATAATCAGTAATTCCATCAAGTGGTCGTTAACCGGTTGACAACTTGGCTGGATTAAATAGACATCACAACCGCGAATCGATTCTTGGATTTGAACATAAAGTTCACCGTCCGCAAATCTTTTGCGAATCATTGGCCCCAATTCCATTCCCAGGTAACGAGAAACTTCTTGAGATAGTTGTAAATTGGCAGAACCAGAAAACAGACGCAGACGATGATTTTCAGTCATTCCTGTTGCGGCTGGTTCCATTTTTAAAGTTGCGGAAGTAAGCACAGCAGATCCTCGATGTGCATTCATGGCAATATTATCATCAGAAATTTAGCAGATTTAATCGACATAGACTAAACAAAACATATGTATAGCAGGGAACAGGCAACGGACAACAGGCTTAAAAGTCTGTGGTGTCCATATTTTCTCATTAGTTCAAGACCTGATCTACCTGGCAACAGATGGTGGTTCTGTTGAAGCTCTCATACAAATTTGAAATATTTCTCCATAGAATTGCATTCACTAATTTTCTAGTTCTTTTGGAAAAAGCACCACTGAGGATTTTACTGATCTCTATTCTTGCCAATAGCTTCATAGTTTCAAGTTTTTCGGGGGGAGTAGGCCACCCAATATTTGAAAATTCGGTATGGTAGATTACTTATTCTACCTGCTTCTTTTATAACTGGGAAAAAAATTATTTACAGATTATAAAGAGATATTTAAGTTGGCTCTCAGGTATTAGAATACCTTTGAGTAAGAATTGACGTTGCAATCCATTACCTTATGATACTAGCGCCAAATTGAGAAAGTTTGAGAATTTGTGTTGAGATATTCCGGTTGTTAATCACTCAACTACTAATATCAATTCCGGTTGTGAGCTTTGCTAGTCTCTAGAGATAGACTTATCATTAAGGTTGAGGTGGTGACACAAAGAGATTTCAGAGACTTCCAAATCAAACAATATCCTAATTGTTGTTAGGGTAGAAGAGCAGGGAAAAGCGCTGTTAATAATTAATTGATGATCCAGAGTTGAGATAACAGCCTTGATTCCCAAGCTATTACAGATGTGTCCTGTGTCAGGATAAGAGCAGAAGCTCTGGCTAAGGTTGCTGATACTTCTTGAAGCACAGTAATCTAAATTAGAGCGTCCCCTGTGTCTAGCACATCCTGACTGAGGAAGTTTCTGAATGTTGATTATGATCAGAGAATTCTAGACTCCTGAGAAAAAAGCCGTTGCTGAATAAGGGGATGATTGAGGCTGAAGCGGGGACGCGGAGACAGGGAGACGCGGTGATTATATATTGACGCAGTTTCTCAAATCATCCCGCAATTATGCAACGCCAGAAAAAATATCTCATCCCAATTTTATGTGAGGTTGCGCTATATTCTCCCTCAGAATACAATTCTGGGGCTACACAGACAAAGCCCTGCTGAGTGGACGAATGAGGTGTATTTTCATAAAGAAACGGTATCACGAATCAAATTAGGATTGCCATAGCTCAGTTGCTTTTAAATTCAATGTATTCATATATCTATCATGCAAACACCCATTACAGTTGGTACTATCCTGCAAAATCGTTATCGGATTATTCACATCCTTGGACAAGGGGGATTTGGTAGAACCTATCTTGCAGAAGACCAGAGACGTTTTAACGAACTATGCGCGATTAAGGAATTGATGCTGACGGCTACGGGAGTTCATGGTGGAAAGAAAGCACAGGAACTGTTTGAACGAGAAGCAGCAACCCTGTATCAAATTGAGCATCCTCAAATACCGAAGTTTAGGGAAAAATTTGAACAAGACCAACGCTTTTTTTTGGTACAGGATTACGTTGCTGGTAAGACATACCAGATGCTTTTAGCTGAACGTCAAGCTGTCGGTCAAACTTTCACCGAGGCTGAAGTCTTATCTTTACTAAACTCTTTGCTACCAGTATTAGCGCATCTTCACGGCTTAGGAATTGTTCACCGAGATATTTCTCCTGATAATTTGATTTTACGGGATAGTGATACCAAGCCTGTATTGATTGATTTTGGGGTAGTGAAAGAACTAGCAACACGACTACACTCGCCAAATAAGACTTCTGAGACTACTGTGGGTAAATTAGGCTATTCTCCGAGTGAGCAAATGCAATCAGGACGAGCTTATCCCAATAGTGACCTATATGCACTGGCAGTCACGGCAATAGTTTTGCTGACTGGGAAAGAACCGGCAGATTTATTTGACGAAACGCAACTAACTTGGAATTGGCAACAGTGGGTACAAGTGAAACCGCAATTTGCTGAGGTTTTGCAGCGAATGTTGAGTTATATTCCTGGCGATCGCTATCAAAGTGCTGCCCAAGTACAATCAGCATTGTCGTCTCTAAATCAACCCCATATCCCTCAGCCCAATATATCGCGTATGCAGACTGTCGCTGTTGGTCGTCGTCCTGACCCGATACCACGACCATCTAACAAACCTGCACCTGTAATTTCACCAAACCAAACTAGTTCTATCCTAGATAGTCCATTGGCAATTGGGGCTATCGGTAGTGCTGTAGTTATTTTAGCGGGATTCGGTTCTTGGGCAGTGGTAAACTCTATCCGCAATCCGTCTAAGACTCCACCAGAAGCAATCCAAACGCCACAGGATTTCCCTTCCCCGGTGATTACTGGTGGTACAATTTTTGCACCTACACCTACACCTATACCTACCAATACTCAACCTGCTGTATTTAATAACTCTCTCAATTTAGACTCATCGAACCCAGCAAGAGAACAGGGTTCTCTCCAAGAAAATCAAATTATTAAGTATAGTTTTGCGGGTGAAGCTGGGCAAATATTAAGTCTATCAGTTGACCCAAGAAGTAGTATTTTACTCTCTGTATTAGCACCCAATGGTCAACCCATTGACAATTCAGATCAACAAGTATTACAGAATGCTGGTAAATATACTATTCAATTAAGTTTGGCTGAGGGAATTACTTTTAGTGACTATACTCTGATTGTTGCTTTAGAAAATCCAATTAAACTTACACCAACGGAAACGCCCACACCGACACCAACGGAAACGCCCACACCTGCACCAACGGAAACGCCTACACCTGCACCAACGGAAACGCCTACACCTGCACCAACGGAAACGCCTACACCGACACCAACGGAAACGCCTACACCGACACCAACTGCCGCTACAGGAGAAAATAATCAACTACCTGAAACAACACCAACCCCATGATTTTAAGTTAAATTATGGATAGTCCCAGCATTGAATAAAGAAATACTCTAACGCGGAAAGCGTTTCTTTTCTTTTGTGAGATTCAGATTCTACCTGAAATCTCTGCGACTGAGTGGGAGATTTAGCCGGGGTTTTATACTCCTTTCCCCGTCATATTTTCTTCTTGAGAGATAAACAATAATTATTCGCAAAAAAATTGTTAAATACACTACTAATCACAGGAACTGATACTGAGGCAGGTAAAACTGTTGTGACAACAGCCCTAGCTGCTTATTTCCAGAAATATTACCCCCACCGTAGCTTAGGGATTATGAAACCAATTCAATCGGGTGTGGGAGACAGAGAACTATACCAAAGTCTTTTTACACTAGAACAGTCTCCAGAAGAAATTACTCCTTTGTATTTTCAAGCACCTTTAGCACCACCAATCGCTGCGGCTAAGGAAAATCGGTTTGTAGATTTAGCAATAGTTTGGAAGGCTTTACTAGATTTACAAAAGGGACGGGATTTGGTGTTGATTGAAGCTTTAGGTGGTTTAGGTTCACCGATTACTGATGAATTGACAGTAGCTGATTTAGCGGGTGAATGGCGATTACCGACGCTGTTGGTTGTACCTGTAAGATTGGGAGCGATCGCACAAGCCGTGGCTAATGTAGCATTAGCTAGAGAGAAAAAGATTAATTTACAAGGTATTGTCCTTAATTGTACACAATCTAGAACTGAAGCAGAAATTGCTGACTTAACACCACCAGATTTAATTCGCTCATTTACACATATACCTGTTTTGGGTTGTTTACCCTATTTAGAAAATCCCACTGATTTAGATAAACTCGCTCAAATTGCATCTAATTTAGATTGGGAAACTTTGCGGTTGTAGAAATTAGCACTTACGCACTATACAAATTAGACATCATCTGAATCAACCAAAATTAGTTATTTCCGACATATTAGTAAGGTGCGTCAGATGCCAAAACTTGTTTAATTGTGGGCAAATTATCGTGTCTGACACACCCTACAAGAGATAAAACACCATACATATATATTTTAAAAACTTTGTCAATGCGTAAGTCCTAGAAATATATTTCCCAATCACTAATTACCAATTACCAATTACCAATTACCAATTACCAATTACCAATTACCAATTACCAATTATGCTTTCTACTTTTCCTCATTCCTCTTCCGTAAATCTCTCTCAGGTACGGTTGAAAATTCGCTCTTTACAACCGCAGTTAGTAGAATGGAGACGTAGCATTCACCAAAAGCCAGAATTAGGTTTTCAAGAAAAAATCACCGCTGAATTTATTTCCCAAAAGCTGCAAGCATGGGGAATTGAACATCAAACAGAGATCGCTGAAACTGGCATAGTTGCTATTATCAAAGGTGAAAAATCTGGGAATGGGAAAGTTTTAGCAATTCGTGCTGATATGGATGCTTTACCAGTTCAAGAATTGAATGAGGTTCCCTATTGTTCCCAGCATGATGGTGTGATGCACGCTTGTGGACATGATGGGCATACTGCGATCGCTCTAGGAACAGCATACTACCTCCACCAACATCGTCAAGACTTCCCAGGAACCGTAAAAATCATCTTCCAACCCGCAGAAGAAGGACCAGGTGGTGCAAAACCCATGATAGAAGCAGGGGTACTCAAAAATCCTGATGTTGATGCCATTATTGGTTTACATCTATGGAATAATTTGCCCTTGGGAACAGTGGGAGTCCGTGCCGGTGCTTTAATGGCAGCTGTAGAATTATTTCGCTGTACTATTTTCGGGAAAGGTGGACATGGTGCAATACCACATCAAACCGTTGATTCTATTGTAGTAGCTGCCCAAATTGTTAATGCACTACAAATAATTGTATCTCGTAACGTTAACCCCATTGACTCAGCAGTAGTAACTGTTGGTGAATTCCACGCCGGCACAGCAGTAAATGTGATTGCTGACACTGCTAGAATCGGTGGTACTGTTAGATATTTTCATCCTAATTTAGCCGGCTTTTTTAAACAAAGAATTGAGCAAATTATTTCGGGAATTTGCCAAAGTCATGGTGCCAGTTATGAGTTTAATTATATCAATCTTTATCCACCTGTAATTAATCATCCAGAAATAGCAGAATTAGTTCGTTCTGTAGCCGCAGAAGTTATAGAAACTCCCTTTGGTATTGTTCCCGAATGCCAAACAATGGGTGGTGAAGATATGTCATTTTTCCTGCAAGAAGTTCCTGGTTGTTATTTCTTTTTAGGTTCTGCAAATGCCGAGAAAAAATTAAATTATCCTCATCATCATCCCCGGTTTGATTTTGATGAAACAGCTTTAGTTATGGGTGTGGAGATGTTTGTAAGATGTGTGGAAAGGTTTGTTTTTTAGAGCATATCTCATTTGAGTGAGGTAACAAATTTGGAAATTGGCTCTTAGTTAGGGCTACAGCCCTAATTTCTATCACCTGAGGCGAGGCTTCGTTTTTTTACTACAAGCCTGCACTGACCTTTTTCCGTCCAAAAAAGCGAACTGACAAATCAGCACTGACTCTATCGCTACATTTGCTCCAACTATCGCCTAAAATCTCTAGCAGATGATTAGGTAAAACTGCATCAACAATATGACAGAAACAATTTTCAGCAAAATCATTCGTAAAGAAATTCCCGCGAATATTGTTTATGAAGACGATTTAGCCTTGGCCTTTACAGATGTTAACCCCCAGGCCCCAGTTCACATCCTTATCATTCCCAAAAAACCCATAGTTAGCCTCGCAACCGCCGAACCAGAAGATCAGGCTTTATTAGGACATCTACTATTAACAGTCCAGAAAGTCGCAGCACAAGCTGGATTAGAAAACGGTTATCGCGTAGTTATGAATACTGGTGTTGATGGCGGTCAAACAGTGCATCACTTACATATACACATCCTAGGCCGCCGACTTATGTCCTGGCCTCCTGGTTAATATTCACATTTGAATCATCTAGAAATCTCGTGGGGAAGCCAGTGCGTTGCTCGGATTCCCCTTATTGTAGCAACTGGCTTTGGGCATACTTCCGCTACGCTTAATTCAAGTCTTGCTCACCCAAATTATTTTTGTAAATCTCACTACATTAGAAAAACATATAACTGTCATAACTAATACTAATTTTAATTATCTTTACAAAACTCAACTTAGCCTTTAATGTTGAATACAGATAGGCAAAACAACCTATCAACATTATACGAAAATAAAAGCACTCATAAAATGACCACAACCTTACAACAGCGTTCAACCGCTAACGTCTGGGATAGATTCTGCGAATGGATCACCAGCACCGAAAACCGCATCTACATCGGTTGGTTTGGAGTCTTGATGATCCCCACCCTGTTAGCTGCTACCACCTGCTTCATCATCGCCTTCATCGCTGCGCCTCCCGTTGACATCGACGGTATCCGTGAGCCAGTTGCAGGTTCCTTAATGTACGGAAACAACATCATCTCTGGTGCAGTTGTTCCTTCCTCTAACGCAATCGGTTTACACTTCTACCCAATCTGGGAAGCAGCTTCCTTAGATGAGTGGTTGTATAACGGTGGTCCTTACCAATTGGTAGTATTCCACTTCTTAATCGGCGTAGCTTGCTACCTCGGTCGTGAATGGGAACTTTCTTACCGCTTAGGTATGCGTCCTTGGATCTGTGTTGCATTCTCCGCTCCTGTAGCAGCAGCAACCGCAGTATTCTTGATCTACCCAATCGGTCAAGGTTCATTCTCCGATGGTATGCCTTTGGGTATCTCTGGAACCTTCAACTTCATGATCGTGTTCCAAGCTGAACACAACATCTTAATGCACCCCTTCCATATGTTGGGAGTAGCTGGTGTATTCGGTGGTTCCTTGTTCTCTGCAATGCACGGTTCTTTGGTTACATCTTCCTTGGTTCGTGAAACAACCGAAACCGAATCACAAAACTACGGTTACAAGTTCGGTCAAGAAGAAGAAACCTACAACATCGTTGCAGCACACGGTTACTTCGGTCGCTTGATTTTCCAATACGCTTCCTTCAACAACAGCCGTTCACTTCACTTCTTCTTGGCTGCATGGCCAGTAGTGGGAATCTGGTTCACCGCTTTAGGTGTCAGCACAATGGCTTTCAACTTGAACGGATTCAACTTCAACCAATCAATCATTGATTCTCAAGGTCGTGTGATTGGTACATGGGCTGACGTAATCAACCGCGCTAACTTGGGTATGGAAGTAATGCACGAGCGTAACGCTCACAACTTCCCCCTAGACTTGGCTGCTGGTGATGTTGCTCCTGTTGCTCTAACCGCACCTGCAATCAACGGTTAATTCTGAAAGATTCAGATAGCTGAAGAATACCCTCCAGAAATGGGGGGTATTTTTTTTTAATATTGTTGATCTAATTTTTGTGATTTTCACCTCTCTTAACCAAACTTTGAAAGGGCTAACATTATACACATTGACAAAAAACATTATCTATGAGTTCTAAATAATGACACTATGACTAAGATTTGTTGTATATTCGTAATATTTGATAACAAAGGAGTTAATGATGCTTACGTCGGAGGCACAAAAGCCACTGACAATCCCACCCAAAGAACTTTTAGCACCTCCTGGTGATTTTAATCCCACACTACTCATGTTTTTTGTAGTAGTGACAATGTTGGTGTTATCTAACTTTGGTTATTGGGTTTGGGAATGGCCACATTGGCTATGCTTTAGCATTAATACTCTGGCCTTGCATTGTTCTGGGACAATAATTCATGATGCTTGTCACCAGTCAGCCCATCGCAACCGTGTGATTAATGCCATGTTAGGGCATTGTAGTGCCTTAATTTTAGCTTTTGCTTTTCCAGTTTTTACACGGGTACATTTGCAGCATCATGGTAATGTGAATCACCCTAAAGATGACCCAGATCATTATGTCTCTACAGGTGGTCCCTTGTGGTTGATTGCAGTCAGATTTTTATACCATGAGGTATTTTTCTTTCAACGGCAATTGTGGCGGAAATATGAGTTACTGGAATGGTTTATTAGCCGTTTAATTGTCATTACTATTGTTTATATTTCTGTCCAATATCATTTTTTGGGCTATATTCTCAATTTTTGGTTTATTCCGGCGTTCTTGGTAGGAATTGCCTTGGGGTTATTTTTTGATTATTTACCCCATCGTCCTTTTGTGGAGCGCAGTCGCTGGAAAAATGCCCGCGTCTATCCTGGTAAAGTTCTCAATATCCTGATTTTGGGGCAGAATTACCATTTAGTTCATCATTTGTGGCCTTCGATTCCTTGGTATAATTACCAGCCGGCTTATTATTTGATGAAGCCGTTATTGGATGAAAAGGGTAGTCCGCAAACTTCAGGTTTATTACAGAAGAAGGACTTTTTTGAGTTCTTGTATGATGTTTTTCTGGGGATTCGGTTTAATCAGCATCACTAATAAAACGTAAGCGGTATTAATTACCGCTGATTTCTACTAAAGTCTCACCTGCTTTTAAAAGCTCTAGTGCCTGCGGTAGTGTTTTATTTAGGATTTTTTGCAAATGAAAATTTGATGTATTACCACAAGTTAACCAAATAATTTGTGGTGGTGAACCAAGACGCTGAACTAAGTCAACAAAGTCACTATCTTTAGTCATTAAGATAACTCCTCTAGCTTTTGCTGCTTCAAAAATCTCAGGATCTTCAGCATCCCTCAATCCAACATCTCGTAAGGCTAATGCTGTGATGCTGAATGTACTGGTAATCCAGACAGCAATAGCAGGTGATAAGTGTGCATCTACCCAGATTATCATGCTACCAGAACCGGATGATTGAGTTTACGTGAAGCATACATAAGTGCTGCTTTGAGATCATCCATTTCCAAATCGGGCATTTCTTCGAGAATCTGTTCAGCACTTAGTCCAGCTACAAACAAATCCAGCACGTCTGATACACGAATTCGCATACCCCGGATACAGGGACGACCACCACATTGCTTCGGGTTGATTGTAATTCTTTCAAATAAATCTGGCATAGGGGTTTACCACTCATGATTACTATATCAAAACCTAAATTTCCTGAATAATTTAGAAAGAGAGAATTAACAATATCGTAACCCAACTAAAAACTGAGAGTTTAGGGAATACGCTTTAAATGCGAAGGGTAAGTGATAGATATGGGAAAAACAGGCAGTAAGTTTCTTACTGTCTGAAGGGTAAATTTGGATTTTCAAGAATGCTTGCGAGTTTGACAACTTATCTTTATTGCGAAATTGGTGTTATCAATTCACACCTTTAACCAAATAGATCAAGGTATTCTAACATCTCTGTGTAAGAAAGATTTTCATATTTTCCTTCGTGGTTAGCAAGGAAATCCCGTTTAATTTTCTCAAATCGCGATATTTCTGTAGGAATAACAAGAATTTTGTCTCCGTATTTACACAAATATTTTGCATCAAATGGTACATTGAAACCAAGTACTAGAATTGGTTGACCCTTTTCAATAAAATGTGGGTTATCCATAATTGAAAGTTGCCCAACAACTTCAGTATGAAAGCTTTTATTTGACCCTTTTAATTTAAAAGGTAAAGGAAGGTGAACATCTGTCATATAATGCCCTCACTAAACTTTATTACCAAGTGCGATCGCCCGATTTTGTATTTCAGACAAACACCGTGACTATAATATATAAACTATTGGCTTAGTAACATACAGTAATTATACGTAATATTATGATTTAATCAACCCAAAAACCAGGTCAGAAAACCCAACAACGCTGGTTGGGTTATTTTACTTCAATGCTTCCCTATGCTGCTTGACAAACTGTTGGTTCTGGAAGTGCATCACCCGCAGCTTCGTAAGCAATAATTAGAGAGTCTAAGGCTTCTATTCCATTCGTTACTGCTAACTCGTAAGTATCCCCATGAGTGCGCCATTTTGGTCCTGGAAAGTCAGGGAATCCTACTAAGAAGCAATTATCTTCCTCAGACCACTGAATTATCATTTGGTACTTGAGTTTATTCATCTTCTTTCTTATCCACTGGTTATATCAGCGCGAGGGCTTAACCTAGCACCTTTAACCTCCCATTCTCCCCTACGTACCATCTCATCAAGACAGGATCTACATACATTAACCTGTTTACGTCCTGGAGAATACCAAACAGCAGTGATTGCAGCTGGTGAGTCTTTTGCAACACACTTTTCTGTTTGAATCTCACAAATGTCTTTTAGTATTACACCGCTGGGTTCTACTTTTGTAATCATAATGATTCTCCTGACTTAGATTTATTAGCCAACCAATCGGTCAGCCTATCTCTTGCATCTTCTATTAAGTCTTCTCTATCTTTGAGGCTAATTACAATATGAAAAGAAGCATCCAAACTTGTTTCAGCTTCATCTATAAGTATATCAGGCATATCCAGAGGTCGCCGATAGCCCCTGTCAAAACGTTGCATATGTGATAATTCGTGAGCTAAACAGGCTAGTACAGACATTCGGGAATTTGCACTAGAGTTATTACCAGGATAGGCATCTGCTCCTAAATAAACGACATTTTTACCTTCTACAAAACGCGTTGAAGAACTATATATCTTTGCTCCATTTGTAATTAGTATTCTACCCTCATCACCACATAAGACTTGCCAAGCCTCAATACAATATTCTATTTGTCTATCGGTTAAGCCGTTACGATTTCTTAGTCCAAACAAAAATGACATATATGATCAAACTCCTGCCAGATCAAGAAGCAGAAGCTTTAATTATCTTTTTAACACAATGTCGAGTATAAATCATAATCAGCAAAGGATTGATATTTATCCGCAATCTGATTTATTTTATCAAATATCCGTCCCTAAACTCTGGGCGTAAATCACCTCAATATTGCTACCAAATTGCAATTTATCTAAGGATTCTGTGAAAAACACAAAACCCTTATACGCAGTCACATATTTATATATTTTCGTAAAATAACCTTCACTAGTGACAATGACAAGCGGCTCTTCACCTTTGGAGAGAATATTCAAAAAATCCTCTAACTTCACACAAACACCAGTTCCTCGATGAGTGAAAATACTCCCACCAATAGCAGCAGGTTGAGCAGCCGCATCACCATTGTAATAACTCATTTGGCGCTAATTTTTACATATATTATTGACCTGCTGATTTTAAACTTTTGTTTTAATTACTGGCTGTGAAGTTTGTAACGTTTGCGGTAAACCCCAATCTGGGCGCAATTTAGCCGCTTGACGTAAATAAATGTGGTGAATGGGGGCGGAAGTTGGTAAATAGGCGTGGATTAAAAACCGAATGCAGCGCTGTAAACTGCCTTCAACGTGCATTTGCTGGACATCCAACATAGCCACACTATCCCATAAAGGACGACTGCGAGCGATCGCAGCTGGGAAAATAACATCTAAGTCCCGTGTGACAGAAAAAGTAACACTCAAAATTGCTGTTGGTTCAAGTTGATTCCGTTCTTCGAGTTCATCAAGTAATTCTGTCACCGCTTCTCGGATTGCTTCCACTCTATTTTCTGCAACAGTTGTTGCGCCACGAATCGCTCGTATTTGCCATTCCACTTCCAAAATCCTCCTTTATTTAGTCATTGGTCATTAGTCATTAGTCATTAGTACAAAGACTATTAACTAGTGCAGCATAGAGTAACTCAAACAACAATTAAAAATTACTGAAAAGCTAGAGCCATCTGCTTTTTTAATTTTTAATTGTTAATTTTTAATTCCCCCCTGCGGTACTAGTGACTATTGACAATTTATTTACGGTCGATACAACCACAAGGGTAAACCACTAGTAGATATTTCAAATTCGAGCCAATCAATTCCAGCCCCAATTCTGGAGTTCGCCAGACGGCTCCCTGGTAGAACTCGACTCAATAATGGTTTACGTTCTTCTAGCGTATAGCAAGGAGTTTTCTCTGGATCAAGTCCTACTAATTCGGCCGTCCAGCGACGTGCATCTTCTTCTGTTCCCAAACGGTCTACAACGCCCAAATTTAAGGCTTGCTCTCCCGTAAAAATCCGGCCGTCAGCGAAAGTTTTCACGGTTTCTACATCCAAAGACCTGCCCTCAGCTACTGTTTGCACAAATTGCTGATAACTGACATCAATCAACTGTTGCAGGATGCTCTCTTCTGCTGCTGTCAATTCTCGGTCAAAGGACAAAATATCTTTGTAAGGGCCAGACTTAATCACCTTAAAAGAAACACCCACTTTTTCTAGCAAGCGTTCCAGGTTATTCCCACGCAAAATCACACCAATACTACCTGTAATCGTGCCTGGGTTAGCCATAATGTGTTCGGCTCCCATTCCGATATAAACGCCGCCCGAAGCCGATATATTGCCAAAACTAGCGACAATTTTGGTTTTTTTCTGCAACCGTCTCAAAGCGCTGTAAATTTCTTGGGAGTCTCCCACTGTACCGCCAGGACTATCAATGCGTAGCAGTAAAGCCGGAAATTTCTTCTCTTCTACAGTTTTCAGGGCTTCTAATACCCGTTTACGGGTAGCACTGGCGATCGCACCAGTAATCTCAATCCGAGCAATTTGTTTCCGAAATCTGGGCGAAAAAGGCCAAACCATGAGCAATTTAATTACCTATTAATAAACCTAATATAAAATGCCTAGCGCTCAGACAACCTCCTTAATAGTGAGCAGGTACAGGACTATCTAAAATCTTAAGGAAAATTTTAGATTTCGTGTATAGTTTCATTTGCTATATTTATTTGTTAAGGACTATGTATTGAAATTACTAATTATTAACTGGTCTTGGCCACAAAGGCACGAACAGGCTATTTCCAGCACAAAATATGGTCTTGAGTTACTAATGACTAAGACTTGTGATGGCTTATACGTAGTTAACAATAGGAACTCAAATCTGAGTTAAGAGCAGCAACAAGGTGGTTTTGGCGAAAGTGCGTCTTCCTGTAACTTAATAAATACCTGACGAAGGCATTAATATTACTTAGGAATCAATGCGGAGAATTTGACATCGATAGTAAGCATAGATATCAAACAGCCCGCCCACAAAACCACAGGTAAGACTAATGACAAATAAGCCATTAATGGGGCTACCAGTGCCAAAAGTGGCGAGAAAATGCAGGATTAGAGTCGGGATATTCTCAGCTACGCCTTGTAAACCAGGAATGTAGCCAAAGAGGCATAAGAAGACTAATATACTGCCGACTAAGAATATAGGAGCGATAAAACTAAAAACGGTAGTGAGTAGTAGGGAGCGAAGAAAGTTGGTAAATATGCTCATTATCAGGCAAGCTCCGGGAGTATGTAGACGATGGCTGAATAGATGCACGTCATCTTCTAGAATAAATGCGATCGCTCCTGAACAGTTATTTCGTCAATAATCTTAAGTTTTCATTAAAAGTAAACTCTACTAGTTACACAAAATGCTGAGGCTAAAATAAAGGGCTGGCAAGCCGTGAAACCCTTTATTTATCAAGGTTTTATTTTCAATAAATTATAAATAACTCGTTGCAATGCGTTTAATAATAGCTTAACTTTCTGAGAGAGTCTTTAAACTAACTTAATGTTTGAGCAACACCTGAAGGAGTTAGGAATTTAGGGAGTTAGGGCAGTTTATGATAACTGAATAAATGATAACTGACTACTGAATTAATGACTAAATCCAGTTTAGGAACATGGAGTCAGCGATTGCTGGCAGCGGTTTTTTTGGGTGGACAAGTAATAGTTCACCTCCTCAAAGGCAAAATCCATCGGCGTAACACCTTAGAGCAACTAGCAGCAGTTGGTCCAGATTCCGTATTTATTGCCTTATTAACAGCCGTTTTTGTCGGTGCAGTCTTTACAATTCAGGTAGCGCGGGAATTTATCAACTTTGGTGCAGGAAACCTCGTCGGCGGTGTTTTGGCGGTAGCCTTAACCAGAGAACTTACACCAGTACTGACAGCAGTAATTTTAGCGGGACGGGTTGGTTCTGCCTTTGCAGCCGAAATTGGTACAATGCGAGTCACAGAGCAAATAGATGCCCTGTTGATGTTAAAAACTGACCCAATTGATTATCTAGTAATCCCCCGTATTCTTGCTTGTTTATTAATGCTGCCCATTTTAACCCTTCTGTCCTTAATTACCGGCATGACTGGGGGATTGATAATTGCCACCAACGTTTACAATCTTTCAGATGCAGTCTTTTTAGACTCAGCTCGTAACTTTCTCGACATCTGGGATATCTGTAGCGCCATGATTAAAGCAGGCTGTTTTGGTATTTTAATCGCCACCATTGGTTGCAGTTGGGGTTTAACGACAACAGGAGGCGCGAAAGGTGTGGGACAATCAACCACAACAGCCGTGGTTACAGCCTTGCTGATTATCTTCGTTAGCAACTTCTTTCTTTCTTGGTTAATGTTTCAAGGAACAGGTGGTGGATTTACGCCAGGGTTATAACGACTCAGTTTTAACTACTAAAATAGAAGATTAATGTTTACTAACAAAGCAGGAGATCAAGATTGTGATTAGTTCATCTGTGCCGAATACCACCGCTACTGTGGAACTCAAGCCAAGTTACAATATCCCTGTCGTCTTGGTGCTGGCTGCTATTCCACTACTGCTAGTACAACCTTGGGTAGGAGGAGTGTTCACAATTTTTGGCTTGTTTCTCATGTTTCAAGCTGTCACACTGCGGTTGCAATTTACCGCCACAGACTTTGATATTTACCGGGGAGAAAAGTTAATTAGGCGTTTTCCTTACCAAGAATGGCAAAATTGGCGAATCTTCTGGAATGGATTTCCCATTCTGTTTTATTTTAAAGAAGTCAACAGCATTCACTTTTTACCGATTTTATTTGACCCCAAAGCCTTAAAATCTTGTTTGGAACAGCGTTGTCCACGTATTTAGTGGTGAATGGTGATTTTCTCCTCGTCTTGAGCGTCTCCCCTGACTTCGATATTATTCGTTTCCTAGGAATTACACTATATATTTATGAACCCAGAGGAATCTCAAACTCCAGAATCGATTGATGATTGGTGGGAAGAAACACCAGAAAAAATTTCTACAGGTGAAACACCGGAAAACCTAGCTGCTGATTTATTGCCGGCAACAGAAACTTTAATTCCATCAGGTGAACCACAAGCAGATGATGTATCTTTGGAGTCACCAGTAGTCAACATAGCAGCGGCATCTCTGACAGTAGAACCAACAGAAGAGTTCAAAGGTGAAGTAGAAACTGCGGTGCTGGAGTCAGAATCAGAACTTAATTCACTATATGTACAAGCTGCACACCGAGTCGCCGAGTTACAAGCAACTGAGACAGCGCTGAAAGCAGAAATTTTTCAACTCCAAGCTACTTACAAAAATCTTCAAGGACAAGTTAGTGAAACTCAAACTGCACTCTCAAAAATGGTGCAAGAGTCTCTATTGCTGTTAGAACAACGTAAACAAGCATTGCAGATTTCTGTCGAACAACTAGAAAGACGACAAGAACGCATTCGTAATGAAATGCGAACTACCTTTGCGGGAACATCTCAAGATTTAGCAATTCGGGTACAGGGTTTTAAAGACTATCTCACAGGTAGCTTACAAGATTTAGCAGCCGCAGCCGAGCAACTGCAATTAGCCCCGGCTGTGAAGGAACGGGAAAAACCAGCAGTCAAAGAAGCAAAACCGGCTGAACAACAGCCCCCCACACTGCAACTAGCTCAACAACAGTTTCAAGAGACAACTAAACAAATACGCCGTTTAATTGACCAATACCGCAATCAACCCGATTATTATGGCGCTGCGTGGCAGTTAAGGCGGACTTTTGAACCAATTCACGCAGAACGAGTTTCTAATTGGTTTTTCACTTTGGGGGGACGGGGTGCTTTACGGACAATGGGTAGCCGCTTGCAGAATATCTTGATTGCGTCGGCGGCAATTTCCATATTACACAAACTACATGGCGATCGCGTGCGTACTCTAATTTTAGCCAATACACCAGAACGTTTAGGTGAATGGCGACGCGGTTTACAAGATTGTTTGGGAATTGGTCGTCCCGATTTTGGCCCTGATAGAGGTGTGGTTTTGTTTGAAGCACCGACGGCTTTAGCCCAGAAAGCAGATAGATTAGTTAAAGCCAATCAATTGCCTTTAATTATTATTGATGATTCTGAGGAGCAAATTAGCCTAGGTTTGCTACAATTCCCTCTCTGGTTGGCTTTTGCACCCGATCCAAAAACCATGAAAGATAGAGATTATGATGATGAGTTTTAATTAGTCATTGGTCATTGGTCATTGGTCAAGATATTTCACTCTAGACTAGTGACCAAATAATTACGAATTACGAATTACGAATTACGAATTACGAACTATTATGGCTATTTGGTTAACTTTGTGTGGGGCGGTTGTTTTAATAGCTTACTTATTGGGTTCTTTCCCTACGGGATATCTGGCTGGGAAGCTGTTAAAAGGAATTGATATTCGGGAAGTTGGTTCTGGTTCAACTGGGGCAACAAACGTACTAAGGACTTTAGGAAAAGTTCCAGGGGCATCTGTGTTATTAATTGATGGGTTAAAGGGAGTTTTAGCAATAAATCTAGTTTATGTTTTATGCAATCTTGCTCCTAGTTATAATTTAATCCCGTTAACTATAAATTTAGAAATTTGGCAACCTTATTTAGTAACTTTATCTGGATTTGCCGCAATTTTAGGACACAGTAAATCAATCTTTTTAGGCTTTACTGGTGGTAAGTCTGTGGCTACTGGTATAGGGATTTTGTTAGCATTAAGTTGGCAGGTTGGTTTGTCAACAATAGGAATTTTTGCCGTTGTTATTGCCATATCGAGAATTGTGTCTTTGAGTTCTATTGCTGGTGCTGTTGCTGTTTCCATTTTGATGGCAATTTTCCATCAACCTTTACCATATATACTTTTTGGTATTGCTGGAGGTTTATATGTTATTATTCGTCACCGCAGTAATATTGAGCGATTAATTGCGGGTACAGAACCGAAAATTGGGCAGAAGGTAGAGACGGAAACTGAACAAACGGCATAAAATATAAATATCAGATAATTGTGGGACATTCTGATGGTTAAGGCAACCACAGATAAAAAACTTTAGCCTCCGGGGAATTAATTCCCCGGCTAATAGCGAAAGTCGGCTTAAGCCGACTAATTTAACTAAATTAATAAATAAATAAAATTCACGCCTCACTTACAAGGAAATAAGGTAATCGTTTTATCTCCACTTCCCGCAGCTAATATTTTACCATCTGGGCTAAAAGCAACTGAATAAACTGTATCATCAGCACATTTGACGCTGGAAATTTCTTCACCACTATCTACAAACCATAGTTTAACAGTTTTATCTTTACTCGCACTTGCTAAAATTTTACCATTGGGACTAAATGCAACAGAAAGAACGTCATCATCATGACCTTTGAGAGTGCGAATCTTTTGACAGGTTTCTATATCCCATAATTGAATTTTCTTCTTCTGACTAGCACTAGCTAAAATTTTGCCATATGGACTGAATGCAAGAGAATTAATATCTGCAAACCAATCAGAATCAGTTGTAATAGTTTGGACTTTTTGTTGACCTAAATACACAATTGTAATGGTCTTATCTTTGCTACCACTAGCTAAAATTTTACCGTCTGGACTAAAAGCCACACATAACACATCATCTGTATGACCTTTGAAAGAGTGAATTTCTTTCCCCTGTTCTAAAGACCATAGTTTGACAGTTTTATCTTTACTCCCACTAGCTAACATTTTTCCCAAGGGACTAAATACGACAGAGTAAACTTTTTCTTCATGTCCTGTGAACGTGAAAATTTCTATTCCCGTATTTATATCCCACAATTTAATTGTTTTATCATCACTTCCACTTGCTAATATTTTACCATCTGGACTAAAAGCAACTGAATTAATCCCTCCAGACCAAGAAGATTCTCCATGTCCTTCAAGAGTACGATGTTGCTGAGTCGCTAAATCCCAAATCTTGATAGTTTTATCATCACTTCCACTAGCTAATATTCTACCATCTGGACTAAAAGCAACTGAAAGAACCTTATGATTATGACCTTTTAAAGTACCTACAAATAATAATTTTTCTAGGTTTTGATCAGATGAAGATGTAGTTGGAATTGCTTGATTAAATTCCAGATTTGTTTGACTAGTTGACTGATTCTCTGTCTGCAACGGTTTTAATAAAGCATCCAATGAACTATCTAATTCTGTCAACACATCCAATGCTGTCAAAGATTGTTTGATAGAATCGTTGATAGAATTAAAGAGGTTATTAAATTTGGAACTTTCAGTATCTTGATTTTGTTTAACTTGCTCTAATTCTTCAGCTTGTTTTCCAATAGTTTGATGCAATTGCTGTGTTGAGTTATCTATTTGCTCAAATCGAGGTTTAACTATTTCGATCTTTTGACTAAGTTGGGCAAATTCCAAACTTTGATTTTCTTGATTTTGGCGTAATTCTGCTAATTGCTTTTGACTGTTTTCACTCCAATCTTTAATCGAGTTCTCAATTTGCTCAAATCGTGAATTAACAACTTCAATCTGTTGATTAAATTGTGAAAATTCTAAACTTTGATTTTCTTGATTTTGGCGTAATTCAGCTAATTGCTTTTGACTGTTTTCACTCCAATTTTTGATCGAGTTCTCAATTTGCTCAAATCGTGAATTAACAACTTCAATCTGTTGATTAAATTGTGAAAATTCAGATTTTAATTCTTGAACTGTTATTAATTCTTCTCCTTGTTGGTGAATTGTCTGATTTAAATTTTGCAGGGAATTATCCAAGCGAGTTAAACGGTTATTAACTACTTGGATTTGTTGATTAAATTGGTTAATATTCGCTGTCAATTCTTGTATTGATATTTCGATTTTTTGGTCGATAATTTGGATTAATTGTTGTCTCCAAGCATCGATTTGTTGCAAACGCTGATTAGATGTATCCATAGTTTCCGTTACTTGGTAAAAGTTGTCTGTCATATTTTGCAGACTTGACTGTAATTGCTCAATTTGTTGTTGTGACTGGGAATAATTAAACCGGGGACGATTGGCTAAATTTAACGCCATACTTAAACTCAGTGGAATAGCTGCATAAACTACTTGCTGAGTCACAGTAGCTGTGATTGTTCCCAATACTGATAAACCCAAGCATATATACTCGCTAATTTCTAGCCATGAACGTTTACTCATGTGATTAATTGTGACGCTTATAATTGATTTATACTTATGTATAATTGCTATTGCTGTATTTTGCAACATTACGACCAAGTACTTGTATTTGCACTTTTATTTAAAATTACATAAAAATTATATAAATTAAATTTGCTATAATCTTAAAATGTGATATGATAAATAGTTCTCCAAAACAGTGCTGGGTGAAGAACGTAGATAGAAAACTCAGCACATCTACACACTCAGCACTCTGGTTTATGGCACTGCCAATTATTGCAATTATCGGCCGCCCGAATGTGGGCAAATCCACCTTAGTTAATCGTCTCGCCGGAGATCAAACGGCGATTGTCCACGATGAACCGGGTGTAACGCGCGATCGCACTTATCGACCTGCTTTTTGGAACGATCGCGATTTTTTAGTCGTAGATACAGGCGGTTTAGTCTTTAACGATGACACCGAATTCCTGCCTTTGATTCGCCAACAGGCATTAATCGCACTCAGAGAAGCTTGTGCAGCGATTTTTGTCGTCGATGGTCAAACAGGCCCCACGCCAGCAGATGAAGAAATTGCTGGGTGGTTGCGTCAACAATCGGTTCCTGTTTTACTGGCTGTGAACAAATGTGAATCTCCCGAACAAGGCGCAATGCAAGCTAGTGAATTTTGGCAGTTGGGGTTAGGTGAACCATACCCGATTTCCGCGATTCATGGTAGCGGTACAGGGGAAATTCTGGACGAGTTACTAGTTCACATTCCCGAAGTTACGGAAGTAGAAGAAAATAACGAAATTAAAGTCGCCATTATTGGCCGCCCAAATGTAGGTAAATCCAGCTTATTAAATGCCTTTGTTGGGGAAGAAAGAGCGATCGTCAGCCCTATTTCCGGTACAACTCGTGATAGTATTGATACAGTCATCGAACGGTCTGGGCAAACTTATCGCTTAATTGACACCGCCGGCATTCGTAAAAAGAAACACATCGATTACGGTACGGAATTCTTTAGCATTAACCGCGCCTTTAAAGCAATTCGCCGCGCCGATGTGGTTTTATTAGTTCTAGATGCCGAAGATGGAGCCACAGAACAAGACCAAAAATTAGCTGGGCGAATCATCGAAGAAGGTCGAGCTTGCATTATCGTAGTTAACAAATGGGATGCTGTCGAAAAGGACTCATACACCATTTATGATTACGAAAAAACTCTGGAAGGACGGTTGCATTTTACCGAATGGGCAGAGATAATTTTTGTGAGTGCCGTCACCGGACAACGGGTAGAAAAGATTTTAGACTTGGTGAATAAAGCAGCAGAGGCACACAAACGCCGTGTTACTACTTCCGTAGTAAATGAAGTCCTCACAGATGCAATTAGCTGGCATTCTCCACCAACTTCACGAGGCGGTCGTCAAGGTAAGATTTATTATGGTACACAAGTAAGTACCCAACCACCAACATTTGCTCTATTTGTTAATGATGCTCACCGCTTCAATGATAATTATCGCCGTTATATTGAAAGACAATTTCGCAAACAATTAGGATTTGATGGGACTCCGATTCGGTTATTCTGGCGGAGTAAAAAAGTCCGAGATGCGGAAATTGGCAATCTCAATCGAGCAACTCGCGTAAAATAGTATTCACTGGTCATTTGTTCATCACCAATGACCAATGACCAATGACCAATGACCAATGACTAAAAAATGGATTTACTGCGATCGCTCCCACTAGGACTATACTTAGAAAATCCGCAAACTTGGCTACATAAACTCGACCCGCGAGTTAAGTTAATTTGGTTATTGAGCTTTCTCACCAGCTATGTTGTCGCTAATAACTATTGGCGAGTGCTATTGGTATTACTGCTAATTATTTTTACGGTATTTGCCAAGATTCCTTTGCGCGTGTGGCGGCAACAAATGGGTTGGCTGTTAGTTCTATCATTTATGGTATTAATAATTGGTGCTATCAGTCCTGATGGGCTAGGTGTCAGTTATCAGCCACGCTTACCTGCAACGGAACAAGTTTTAACTCCGCCAGCAAATGGTGAGAAAACAAAAGAGAGTCCCAAATTAGCAGCTAGGAATAAAGAATATAACTATGTGCTGTTTCATCAAGGACCAATTAAAGTAAATCGCCGTTCCTTAGATTTAGCAATTAGCCTCAGTACAATTGTTTTTACCTTAATTTACAGCACTAATTTATATCTGCTAACAACTGCACCAGAAGAAATCACCTCTGGAATGGAAAGTTTAATGCAACCTCTGCGAAGGTTTAAGATACCAGTTACAGAAATTACTCTAACTTTAACTTTATCTTTGCGATTTATTCCTTTAGTTTTAGAAGAAGTCCAAAATCTAGTGCGTTCTGTGATGACTAGGGCAATTAATTGGAAAAAGCTAGGATTAAAAGGAGGAGCTAAAGTTTGGTTAATTGTGATTGAAAGACTTTTAGAAAATCTGCTCTTGCGTGCTGATCAAATGGCAAATGCAATGATGGTGCGCGGCTTTACCAGTCCGAATGAGCATCGAGTTAAATGGCAAGATTTAAAATTCAGAACAGGGGACTGGTTAGCGATCGCAATTTTAATTGTATTTTGGGGATTAAGAATTGCCTTTGGAACGCAAGTCTCATAATCAAAATACAGCAGAATTTGGGGGGCAGGTCTATTCTACATTTACCCAAAAGTCAGCAGTATTAATTTTTCCGTTACGATTAAATTGCATCCACATTTTATAAGTTCCCTTTTGGGGGAATTTAGTTTTAAATTCGATTACTCCATCTGTGGTATTTTTGAGTGCATGGGCATGGATATAATCTGCTGTTGTCAGGTCTGAAGAACTCTTGATAATTACTAAATGTCCTTTCTCTCCCAAATATGGTTGTAAGTCTTTAACTGGTTGATTATTGCTATCTTTTAAATCAAACTTCAGGGTAATATATTTTCCGGCTTTAATGTTTTTTTCCGAAAAATCGAGATTAACTTTCGTGTTAGATATAGTTTGGCTTTTTTGAAATTTTTCCAAACTTTTTGGAAGTGGAACTGAACCAGGAATAGAGATATTCATTAAAGATACTCTATCTTTTTCTCCCACAGGTTTATAGTCACTAAATAGAGTATATCCTCCAGATTCAGGAAATTTAGTACTGACTTTAAAGCTGCCATTCTCTTGATATTCTGGATGAATATGCTCGAAAAATCTCAGGTCATCACTAACTACAATTAAATGCATTAGTTTTTCCTGGAATTTATCAAATTTAGTCACGGGTTTTCCAGCAGAATCTTGAATCTCTATCACTAAATTAATTGGCTGATTAGGAGCTAACTTTTGAGGAGTATTTAATTTAGCTTGAGTAGTTGTTTTTGAGTGATCTTCCTCATTCATATGTTCCATAGAATGTCCATCATGTTCACTCATAGAATCTTTTTCATGATTCATATTCATACTAGGTGAAATCTTGACTTCACTAGATTTATTGTCTGATGAACAGCTAGGTGCAATTAACAAAGTTGTCAAGATGAAAATACTGGTAAAAAACTGCTTCATTTTTGTCTTCTCACACTCTCAAAGTTTACTAATTTATACTCAATAGGACTTACTAATAAATCTGAAGTCTGATTGACAAACAGTTGTGCGCCTACAGTAGAGGTAAAAGCTGTCATTAAAATAGCATTAAGTCTTGCCAAATATCCTGGAATTAAAACTTATTTTAATCATATAGCGATTTTGAAAAAGCTATGTAGGACTTGCTGAATAAATGTAAAACCCAGATAAATCAAAGGTTTGGGGCTGAACAAGAGGAAACAAAGTGCAAGATTTTTGAAGGTTAGACCTGAAAAACTGTGCATTTTGGGGCTAATAAATCCAAAAATTTGGGGATGACAGATAGCTGAAACTGTTCCCTGTTCCCTGTCTCCACGACAAGACTTTTTCAGCAACCCCTATGTAGTGCTAACACATGGCTTCTATGAACACGCATTATGCTAATTAGCGTAACATCTTTTTTTCTACCTCTGCGGTTCATTAAAAACTTTCCATGCTCTAAGGATGGTTATTCACCCGAATACAATGTTATATTTACGTCTTCCGTCCGTGAATATTTATCCTGAGGGAACAAGGTTTGAGTAATGTTAATTTTTCTTCACATAGTTATGTTTAATTGTGCCTACCGACTTAAGTAAAATATTCAGTTATTACACTTAATATTATTCACTACATATGCTGTAATATTTGTTCCAATTTATTAAAATAGCTACTTCTTCACTAAACCCAAAAGCCATATACAATCGACCATTTAAACGCATACACAGCCAAATAATTACGACTAAATTATACTAATTTATAGATTTCAAATATAGAAATATTTGTGAATTTAATGTCTTTTTTTAAACTTAGTGATAATATTGTTTTAAAAGCTAATAACTTAAATGGTTAATCTTTCTTTTGGTAGTAGATTTAGTTAAAGCTTTAAACGGTGAAGTGACTATCATATTTGACGAAAATTAGATACTCACTTAAGGAAGATGACTATAAAAAATAATAGACGTAAATTAATTTTGGTGTGTCGAAATAACTGCTTTCTATGGAGGTTTAGCCGAGTGCTAAACCTTTTTTATTAACCTCATAATTAAATATTAATCAGGATATCGATCATATTTGTGGTTCGCTCAATTAAGTGAATTATTTATGGTATTATTCTCTATTTTCATTCAGGGTGTAGTATCTTTTTGAAGAAAGCATCATCTTGAGACAATCCTCAAAACAGATCATCTAGAATTTGTTTAAAGTGAGAATAGGTTTTTAGTTAGCTATTCTCAAATAAATCCTTAACAGGTTATATAAATTTTGTATACATCCTATAGGTAGATGAAGTAAAATTAAAGTTATTCTAAATTAACTAGATATGGTAAACACTTGGTATATATATGGGCTTGGTTCAGAACCAAGCCTTTTTTGTATGTAATATTAACTGACAATTTAAAAAATAATTCTCACAGATGAAACGCCCAAAAGCTTATCTAGCAATTATTTCACAAGTAAATACTTTAAAGTTAAACTCAGAAATAGTATAATTAACTACTATCAGCACTATTTAGTTGAAAAAAATTTTAGAAAAAAATTTATTTAACATAGAAGTTAGTGTGAGATTAGATAGCAGCTTTTAGCAAATTTGTACACACCTTATAGAGAGATGAACTACATTCCAAGAGAGGTTAAATTAACTATATATGGTAAACACCTGGTATATACAAAGGCTTGGACTAAGACCAAGCCTTTTTCATGCTTAAAATATATATTAGTATATTTTGAGACTAAACCCAAAAATAGAGTTACTATTTTAATCAAGAAATCCTTTATCAGTTTTTGGTGTATTTGGACATACTCTCTAGGAAGATGAACTGCAAAGAAACTAGAACTAAATTAATTTAGTACGTTGTTAAGCACAGCAATTATAGAGGTTTGGTTTATTGCCAAACCTTTTTTTAATAATCAGTTTCCTCCCTTACCTGTTCCAATAATCGTAGAGTCGATAATATCCATCAACCTAATTATAGATATTTGCAATTTTAAGTTGATTAATAGTCAATTCTGTTACAATGCAGATGTTGACCAAGCAGCGTTTTCTCTGCTGATGTAAATCTAGAAAATGAGCAATGAATAATCAACTCCAAGACTACGATCCTAGTGGGATAGCTGAAATGAATGGAAACCTATTGGGTTTACCATTTGATTACGATTCTGCAAACTTGATTGTCTTTGCTGTACCTTGGGAAGTCACCGTTTCCTACGGTGCTGGAACAGCCAAAGGACCACAGAGAATTCTTGATGCTTCACTGCAAATAGATTTATTTGATTTAGATCATCCTGATGGCTGGAAACAGGGAATTTTTTTGCTAGAAATTCCCCAAGATATTTTAGAAAAAAATAATTACTACCGTCAGGAAGCAGCTAAAATTATTGAACGACAAGCTGAAGGAAAAGCACTGACAGATACACCTGATTTAACCCTTGTGCTAACAGCAATTAATCAAGCAGGTGAACAGGTGAATCACTGGTTGTTTACCCAATGTCAAACAGCGATAAACCAGGGTAAGCAAGTTGCTGTTATTGGTGGTGATCATAGTTCACCATTAGGTTATTTCCAAGCTTTAGCCGCTAAATATGAGAATTATGGTATTCTGCACATTGATGCACACGCAGATTTACGTGATGCCTATGAGGAATTTGAATTTTCCCATGCATCTATCATGTTTAATGCTATGAAGATACCGCAAATTTCCAAACTAGTACAGGTAGCTATACGAGATATTTGTCAAGATGAAGTAGACATAATTAACAACTCAAATCAGCGCATTATTGCTTATTATGAATCGGCAATTAAACAGAAATTATATTCGGGAATAACTTGGGTTGACTTATGTAAAGAAATAATTAGTCATTTACCAGAAAATGTATATATTAGCTTTGATGTCGATGGTTTAGATCCTAAACTTTGTCCGCATACAGGTACACCAGTTCCAGGGGGATTGGAATTAGAGCAAGCTTATTGTTTATTCCGAGAATTGGTGAATAGTGGCAGAAAAATTATTGGTTTTGATATTTGCGAAGTTGGTGATGCTGAGTGGGATGGTAATGTAGGTGCGCGAATAGTTTATAAGTTGGCGAATTTACTGTTTTTATCGCAGACAAAAAATTTAGATGCTGAACAATAAATTTGAAAATAGCAACATTAATTACTGGTAGCAGTAGTGGCTTTACGCTCTCGATTAGTTTAGCTTTAGGAAGGGAACAGGAAACGCTCCCATAGCTTAGGGACTTCCAACTAAAAAAATATTCGACCGTTTTGAAGGCAGGGGAGCAGGGAGCAGGGGGAAGAACAGTCGTTTTGATTCCAAAATATTGAATAATTTATTTTTTGGAGTTCCCTTAAGAACTTAATTCCTCTAAAATTCCTAAAATTTCTCTTTCAAATACAACTTGCGCTCGGTTGGTCTTACCACCAATATACAAAGTATCTCCTTTTTTTAATGCCCAAATTTGCGAATGGGAAAAATAACTCATTACTACACCCAACATTAGCAAACCAAATCCTGCATAAACAATGGGTATACCAGGATCATATTTAATTTGTAACCCTGTGCTACCAATAACATCAATAATTTTTAAGTTTACCCCATTCACAGGTATAGACATTCCCGCACGGACAGTATTAATTAATTTGCCTTGAGCATCATAAATTAATACCATACCTTGCAAATCTTTTGCTAGTAAGGAAACACCTTCACTTAAATCAGGCTTAGTTGGTATCCAAGTTCCCCAAAGTCTTCCTTTTCCTTTGGTGTCTAATTGTGCCATTGGTAATTGAAAAATCGGACTTTTATTTAATCTAATCCGAACACTAGAAATTCCCCAATCTGTTTGATAGAAAACTACTCCGTGATAACGCAGGGGTTTGTTAACATAAATCTTCTCATGTTCAACTTCTTTTTCCTCATTATTTAACACAGACATATCTGAATAAAATTGGTCAATTCCCCCCGTAGGTGTGTAATCAATCCAAAAGCGATTTACACGTACAGACCAATCTTTTAATACATCCTGAGATGACCATAGACCAGCATCAATAACATTTTTTACCTGGAATGTATCGCCGCTAGAAATCATTTCTTGAGCCATAAATCCGGTCATTGCGCCCCAAATCCCACCTAGCAAAATGGCAACGATACCAATATGAACGATAATTGGTCCAATACGTCCGACTATACCTTTACGAGCATAGAGAATATCATCCTGTGCTTGATTTTTTTCTTGAAATATTTTATACCTTTTTTGCTGCAAAATTGGCGTAACTGACTGCAAGGAAACTATATCTAGTTCTGCGCTCAAAGCTAATTTTTTAAATTGTCTGGGTTCTTCATAATATTTCCATTTTTGAGCAGCTTTTAAGGCTGGTAATTGACGTGTAAATGTACAAGCTGTTAAGCTGGTTCCAAATAGTACTAGTAAGCTCAAAAACCACCAAGTTCTATATACATGATCTAACCCAACTACTTGAATTACTTTCCAAGTCAAAAAACCAAATAAAGCTGGATGTTCTGGGTAATTAGATTGGTAAAATGCAGGTGATTGTCCCTGTTCAATTACAGTACCACTAATGCTAAATAATGCAATTACTAATAAGAGGATAATTGCCAAGCGCAAATCAGTTAAAATCGGCAAAATCCCTCGACGGAGGAATCTTCCAGGTATTAACCACCAACTTAATTCTGTGGATGTCGTATTATCTAAAGTCATTGTCTAGAAACTAGCAATAGGGATACGAGAAAGTAAAGAAAAAACACCAAAGCCTACTAATAATGCACCGCTGACAGGATTTATCCAACCAGACCAACGTCGCAATTCTAATATTTTTTTAATGGCAGCAGTAAATGTACCTGCTAAAATCAATGGGGCTACATATCCGGCTGTATAGGAAAGTAGTAAAACAGCACCTAAAATTAAATCTTGGGTGTTCGCAACCCAACCTAATAAACTGGCTAAAACTGGTGTGCTACAAGGGGAAGCGACTAATCCAAATGTTAATCCAATCGAGTATGAACGCACTCCAGGAGGTAAATCTTGGGAAATCCAATTTGTTTCATTCAAAGAAGGAAATTGTATGGGTAATGCTTCTAATAAGTTCAATCCCATAATGATAGCAATAATGCTCACAATAATTGGTAAGCCAATTCCTACTTGACCGTAGACTTTTCCAACTAAACCTGCTATGATTCCCATCCCTGCAAGTGTAGTTGCTAATCCCAAGGCAAACCAAGTTGATTGGGCTGCTGCTTGTAAGCGGGTTTTAGCTTCATAACCGCCGATATAGCCTATGGTAATGGGCAGCATAGACAGCATACAGGGCGTAAGGCTGGTGAGTAAGCCGGCGACAAAAATAATGGCAATGCTGACGATGCTAAGGTGGGTGAGTTGGTTAGCAACAAGGCTGTTTGCGAACTGTTCAAGTTGATAAATTTGTGTTTGTAGAATCTCCAGCATGATTGTTGTTAAAGGGGAAATGCTTACTCTGTTTGCATTTTAGCTTATTTTATGTTGTTGTTTATTGATTTTATGGAAAATCGACATCAATAATTTGAATAGAGAGAGGTAAAAATTACTGCCAAAATTTGAGACATTAAATAACATGGAACTTGATTCCGTGAGTCATTGAGAGCAGATACCCTCAGAAGATTGGAAAAGACTCTAACCAGTGTCAAATGTCAAATGTCAAATGAACAGTTACGTTTTTTGTGGGGGATGATTAATATTTACATCCTTCCCATCTAAAGGTAAAAATTAATTCATAGCAGTTTTTTGATTCTGATACAATTGTTTAAACAAAGCCTGCTGCTTTTTATGATCTATAATTGGTGCTGGATAACCCACAGCACGACGCTCTAAAGGTGTAATATTACCACTGATTAAATACTCCGTCTCTACAGATTTTAACTCTCTGACCCATTGACGAATATATTCTCCTTCTGCATCAAACTTTTGCGTTTGACTTGCGGGGTTAAAAATCCGTAATGGTTTGGGGTCCATGCCACTAGAAGCGCTCCATTGCCAACCACCATTATTAGCAGATAAATCACCATCAATGAGTTTCTGCATAAAATATTTTTCTCCCCATTGAGGATTAATAATTAAATCTTTAGTTAAAAAACTAGCAACAATCATTCTACATCTATTATGCATCCAGCCACTTTCATTTAACTGCCGCATGGCTGCATCAACTATCGGATAACCCGTTTTTCCTTCACACCAAGCTTGAAAATGTGTCTCATTATTTCGCCAAGGAAAGTTTTTGAAACTATCTCTATATGCACCTTCAGATAATGCAGGGAAGTGATACATGGCGTGTTGATAAAATTCCCGCCAGGCTAATTCTTGTTGCCATGTACGGATACTTGCTGTAACTTCTTCACTAGGACTATTTTCTAATGCTTCTACTGTAGCTTGCCAAAGTTTACGAATACTAATTACACCAAATTTCAATGCTGCACTTAATTGAGATGTTCCATCGACAGCGGGAAAATTGCGTTGTTCCTGGTATTCATTAATAGCAGATTTGGTAAATATTTCTAACCTTGTTTCTGCTGCTGATTCTCCTGGAGAAATAATTAATTCTCCATCCCAACTAAATCCTAAATCTTGAGCAGATGGTAATTTAATTGCGCCTGCTTGTTGAGCAATTTCTTGTTCTTGTTCTGTTAAACCTGCAAAATTTGGTAGAGTTTCTATAGGAGTTGCTTTGGGTTTAGTAATCCAATTTTTCCAAAAAGGAGTATAAACAGTGTAAGGCGTTTTAGAACCACTAAAAATTTCTGTTGGTGCATGAAGTAATTGATCCCAATTTTGGTGAAGAAATTCAATTCCTTGTGCTTTTAAAGAATCTATTACGGCGATATCTCTTGTTTGTGAATATGGTTCTACGTCCCAATTCCAAAACACAGCTTTAGCTTTTAAAGCCTCTGCTAAAACCGGAATCCCTATCACTGGGTTTTTGTGCAGAATTAACAATTGGCTACCAGCTTGACTATATTGCTGTTGCAGTGCTTGCAAGCAGCCAATCATATAAGTTACTCTAGCAGGAGCTATGTCATCTCGCTGCAAAATATCAGGATCGAGGCAAAATACACCTACCAATTTTGCACTTCGCTCTCGTGCAGCGGCTAGTCCTGTATTATCAGAAATACGTAAATCCCGGCGATGCCAAAACAGAATTAGGTCAGACATTAGATATTGATATAGTTTATTTGTACTATTTTACATCTAAAAGGACACTTGCGCTCTTAGTTTTTTACTTAGCATTGTTTCGCTAAACTCCATAAATAACTCCATAAATAAATTTAGGGGTATTAAGCAAGAGATAACTAGCAACTTGGAGAAAATAGATGGAGTTATCTAGAATTTTTGTTTTTAGGGGACTATTCCCATCCCCTCAAAGAGATAAAACTTTGTATGCTGGGTTTATTAGGTCTTAATAGTTCTTTAAAAACTGGTGCAAGAGGATTTTAGATTAATTGTTGACTTAGTGTCAGTGTTTGCTGTCGCCGCCTGCGGTGGACTGTTAGCTGCACTCTTAAAACAACCAGTTTTACTGGGGTATATCATCGGCGGGATGGTTGTCGGACCATCTGGACTAGGGCTAATTAAAGAAGTTGTGCAGGTGGAAACCCTGGCGCAGTTTGGGGTAGCCTTTTTGTTGTTTGCCTTGGGTGTAGAATTTTCCTTGGCGGAACTCAAGAAGGTCAAAGCGATCGCTATTGGTGGCGGTAGTTTACAAATTGCCCTCACCATTTTAATCACGGTTTTGGTATGTGGGTTAACAGGCGCTTGGGGAAGTTTACCAGCTAAAGGTGTATTTTTGGGGTCAATTCTCTCTTTGTCGTCTACAGCAGTTGTCCTCAAATGCTTGATGGAACGCAACGAAACAGAAACACCCCACGGGCAGGTAATGCTGGGCATTTTGGTAGTGCAGGACTTGGCTTTAGGACTAATGTTGGCTGTATTACCAGCCCTCCATGAACCAGCTGATGTTCTTGGGATGGCGGTGTTAATAGCCCTGGTGAGGATTGGCTTATTTGCTGCTGGTGCAGTTGTAGCGGGAATTTGGTTAATCCCGCCTTTATTAAGACTGTTAGCGCGTACTGAAAGCCGAGAGTTATTTTTGTTAGGCGTGGTAACTCTGTGTTTATGTATTGCCCTATTAACAGAATATTTGGGGCTATCAATTGAGATGGGAGCGTTTGTCGCTGGGTTGATGATTTCTGAGGTTGAGTACGCCGACGAAACACTGACCATTGTTGAACCACTGCGGGATATCTTCGCCAGTTTGTTTTTCGCTGCGATTGGGATGTTAATTGACCCAGTATTTTTGTGGAACAATCTGGAACTGATTCTCGGACTTGTCGCCCTAGTGTTCGTAGGCAAGTTTTTAATTATCACACCTCTAGTTAAATTATTTGGCTATCCATTAAAAACCGCTTTAATTGCCGGGTTAGGACTGGCACAAATTGGAGAGTTTTCCTTTGTTCTGGCTAGTGAAGGACAGGCTTTGGGTTTAGTTTCCCGACGCATATATTTACTGATTTTGGGAACTACCGCAGTCACATTGATGTTGACTCCGTTTGTCTTGCGTCTAGTACCATTTTTATTTGATTTTGCTGAATCAATGCCTTGGCTAAAACCTTATTTGGTGGAAGATCAAGCCCGTGATTTTTCTGAAGATGTGCCACGGAAAGACCATATAGTAGTATGTGGCTACGGGCGAATTGGCAAAAATTTAGTGAGGTTGTTGCAGCAAAACCAGTTACCTGTGGTAGTTATTGACCAGT